>CAZKIR010000019.1:0-18752 GCA_964552835.1 uncultured Bacteroidales bacterium | reverse complement strand
TTATTGCTTCGGCTGGGTTTGCCACGGAGATAGATTGTAGTTGATCCTCACCTACAGAGGCAACCGAACCGGTAAGATCACTTTTTTTCTGGTAACCATACCCAACCACTACAATTTCTTCAAGCTTTTGAATGTCTTCTTCAAGCGTTATATTATAATTGCTTTTACCAGGCTCCAGGTTAATTACCTGGGTCTTATACCCCACGAAAGATACCTCTATAGAACCTGTATTATCTTTTAATTGCAATTCAAATTTACCGTTTAAGCCGGTAATGGTCCCGTTCGTTGTCCCTTTTTCAACAATATTTACACCTGGCAAAGGTTCATTATTGGAAGAAACGACAGTACCGCTCACGACATCTGATTGGGCCATTAAATATGGTGCAAGCACGCCAAGAAAAAGGATGGCCAAAAACAACTGCCGCCAAAAATCAAATGCCCTTTTCAGAAAATTTTTATTCATAATCATTTTCTTTATTTTTAAACTTCCCTGACAAAAATAAGGTAGAGAAAAAACGGGGGGAAATCCCCCCGTTATTAAAAAAACTAAACTAACTACTAACTACTAACTAAACAAATCTAATATCTATTTCAAGATAATGAATTTAGAAGTTTTAATCGTGTTGTTCTGACTGTTTTTAAAATCAATAAGATAAGCCCCATTGTTTAAATCAGAAATATCAAACTTATACCTATTACTTGTAACATTGTTAAGGATTTTTACTTTTTGCCCAACAAAATTACGGATCACGATATGGCTAACTCCTTCAAGGTTTGCCACGGTAAGCATATCAGAAGCGGGGTTCGGGTATAATTTGATATTTCCCGATAAGGGGGTATATTCTACGCTATTGCCCCCGGCATTTTTGTCCCAAGTCAAATCCAGCCTTGGCTCTTTACCATAATCTTCTCCTGTATAAACCGATATAGCTTGTTGTCCAAAGCTGGCATCCGGATTTGGGAGCATGGTAAGGACAAATACAACTACTCCATTCTCATCTTCGTTGATAGCGTTTAAGATATCTTCGTGAGAGATCGTAAGGGCTGAATCACCAGCTGGAAATACATGTTTTTCACCTATAGAATGCAACACGTCATGATTAATATAATCCCATGATTCGTTAAGGTCTGCTTCATTTCCTTCTTCAAAGCCAGGTGCGTTATCGGCCACGATCCAGTTTTCATTGCCTTCTTTATAGTCACCTGCTTCCTCATCCCATATATCGTACCATGAGCCTTTGTCCCCTTCGATATAAAATTCATCTAATTCTTGATCAATATAACCTTGATAATCTTTACCTGGGAAATAATAATCTTCAAGCACGTATAAAGCAATGCTATCAAAATCCCTGTTTTTTTCAACGGGAGTATCACTGAAGAAAGTGAAATCCGCTGCTGTAGCAGCCCCCGCTTCAGGTAATTTACCTAAATCAAAACGCATGTAAAATGCATAAGTATATTTCGGGGGGATATTCACGATAATATTTTCATTTTTGACCTGTGCCTGGCCAGTATTAGATTGCATCCACTGGTCGTAACAAACATCACAATCTTTTCCGCCAAGTACACGGTTATCTGCCCCGTATTCACCATCAGCCGTTGTAATCATGAAATCTCTCACGTCTGAAACTGGATCAACAACCACTTCAAAAGTCATAACTGTTTCATTCTCTCCTTCATTTTCAGTTCCACCGTCATCGGTAAGGGTCACGGAAATGGTAGTTGTTCCAGCTGCAACGGGGGTAATGGTCAATGAACCCGTGCTGCCGGATGTGTAATCAAGTGATAACGTGGCAACACCATCATCAGAGCTTGCTGATTCAACCGTTAGTGTTTGGATGCCACCGTCACCATCTGATATATTGATAAGTTCAATGGTTTTCGCATCATCATCCGCGTACATTTTAAGATCATTCACTTGCGCTATAGTTGGTGCCGAGTTAGAGAAAGGTTCCGTGTTAAGATCCAGGGTTATGCCTACATCGCTAATTTTCAGGTAGTCACCACCTTCTTCAGGCCATACAGCTTTTGTTGTCAAGTAATTAATTTCTGTTACAGGTGCACTCCTAAAGGTATAATCAGTTGCAAGGGTATCCGTACCTCCCTGGGGTGATTTCTTGACAAGAACAGAATACGTATCGTTTGGCACATCCACTTCATAGGTAATATAGTATGAAACACCTCCTTGATAAGGATATTCTATATCAGCGGTATATGAATCACCATTTCTAACCTTTATTAAGCCAGAAGTTTGGAAAGAAATAATCGCGTTCATATCCCCCCAAGCCGTGGCTGGCCCATCATTTAAGCTAACAGCAACATCAATTGAATCATCAGAAGGGGTTACAACAATGGATTTAGAAAAAACGCCTGTTTCTACTGCAATTGGATGATTAGTAACGGGGTTGGTAGCATCCCAATTCAACACGCCTTGTCCGAAGCCATCAACAGCCACGTAGCTCCCGGGTTTTCCGCCCCAATCAGGGTTATAGTTCATGTTCACGGCTAAATAATTCAAGGTATCTCCCGGTTTATTATCCCTAAAGCCATATCCTGAAGCTAATAACGCACTGTCCCCTCGCGGGGTCCTGACAATAACATCATAGGTTTGAGTAACCGTGTTACCTGTTACAAAAAACATGTAAGTTTCCCCGCCTATGTATGAGACTTCTTGATCAGCGGTGTAGGTATCAACATTCCTTACCCTTATTTTACCGTCTGATTGAAAAGAAATGATGGGGTTCAAGTCGCTCCATCCTGAAACAGGCACTTTTGACATCCCAACGCCCCCGTCAATACTATCTTGTGAAGGGGTAGCAAAGAAACGCACGAAAAAATCGCCCACGATTTGATCGATGCTTTGAGAAAAACTCGTGTTACTGGCATTTTCCATTTCAGCAATCTGAAAATCAGAAACACCCACGTAAATCATCGGGTCTTCAGGAACGATACGGGTAGAAAAATAATTGATCGATCCCGTGTAATTATCTTCCCGGAAAGAATAATCAGTGGCCAGGTCTGCCACATCAGTACCACCGTAAGGCCATACTTTTACACTATATTTTTTCTCGATAACATTAACGTCCATTTGGACATAATAACGTCTTCCCGCCGTATAACTTATCGAGGTATCGGCTTCGTAAGAAGAACCATTACGTACTTTCAAGAAGCCATCATCCGCGAAGCTAAGGATACAGTTAAAATCACCCCATCCTGACAATTCAGCTGGCCCAAGGCCAACCGCCGCGTTCATTGCTTCTGTAGACGGTACAGTTGTAAAACGCACGGAGAAAGAATCTGTCTGTTCCGCTATGGGAAAAGACTGGCTAACATCAGCCATTAAATTAAACGTACCAATTAAAGGTACTAACATTAAAAGAAGTAATTTTCGTTTCATAATAATCTTTTTCTTTAGTGAATAAAAAATATTTTAATTTTTCTTGATACAAATATCATAAATGGCTCATTATTCTAATCGTAATTATTTCTCGATTAGTTTTTCACCACTGATTTACAAGTGGACTATTTTCTCGAAAATAGCATAATTTTTCATCATAAACAAAAGTAAATATTTGTTTTAAAATACTTTATGTTTAGCTATTCATAAACAGGAATAAAACAAGGTTTTATTCCTTTTATGTTTTAATTTTGAAGCGCTAACCCTAAAAAAAACTATCATGAAACGAACAATCACGTTTTTGGCCATTTTATTCCTAGCATTCCCTGTTTTCTCACAATTTGATTTTGGCGTGAAAGCCGGGGTCAGTTCATCTTCGATAAAAGCAGAAGAAACCTTGCCCGCGGCCACGGGTGAAAATTATGACCAGTTAAAAGTAGAAGCTACCAACGCCAAACTGGGCTTTCATGGAGGGCTCTTTGCCCGTGTTAGCCTGTTGGGGGCTTTCGTGCAACCGGAATTATTATTTAGCACCGGTGGCGGTGAGGTGACCATTCAAGAATTAAATGCCAACAAGGACGTTATCAAGGAAACTGTTAAGGAACAAACCTACAACAAGATCGACGTGCCCATCATGGCCGGCTTACGGTTCGGTATCCTCCGCCTGCAACTGGGCCCGGTGGGCAGCGTGATGCTCAGCAACAAATCGGCCCTGGAGGCATACCACGAAGATTACAAGCAAAAATTTAACAGCATGACCTGGGGGTACCAGTTTGGCGTGGGGGTGGACTTGTTTCGAAAAATTACCCTGGACCTGAAATACGAGGGCAGCCTGAGCAAGTTAGGGGCCGGCGTGGAAATTGACGGCCAGGAATATGATTTTGACACCCGGGCCAACCAGTTCGTGTTAAATGCCGGGATTGTTTTTTAATGGGCGGGCACCCTCACGTAATTTGCCTTCCTGGCCTGTACAGGGAAAGCGGTGGCTCATCATCCAGCCAAATTTAAATAGCATAAAGATATTATCTATACAAATAAATACTAATTTCTCCCTACCCCACTTCCCATGCATCATTCCCATACCCCGGCAATCGGTTCCCCGCAATACTCGCAAGCCCCGTCTTTCAAGTGGTGCCCGGTTATCACGTAACCCTTTCGGGATATCACGCGTTTATTGCAAGCCGGGCAATAGGTGTGGCCGGCATCCGTGCCCACCACGTTGCCAATGTACACGTGCCGTACCCCTTCGCCTAGGGCAATTTCGCGGGCTTCTTCCAGGGTGCCCACGGGAGTAGAAGGCAATTGGGTGAGCTTATGTACCGGGTAAAAACGGCTAAAATGCAAGGGGACATCATGCAGGCCATTGGCATACAGCCATGCACTCATTTCACGAATCATGTCCAGGTCATCAGTCCAGCCGGGCACTACCAGGTTGGTAATTTCTACCCACACCCCTTCTTCTTTCATAATTTTCAGGGTGTTTAACACGGGTTTTAGGGTACCCGCGTTCAGCTTCAGGTAGATATTATTGTCGAAAGATTTCAGGTCAATGTTGGCCGCGTCAAGGAATTGGCACAGATGGCGCAAGGGTTTCTCGTTGATAAAGCCATTACTTACCATCACGTTTTTCAGGCCTTGCCGGTGGGCCAGCTTGGAGGTATCGAGCATGTACTCGTAAAAAGTTACCGGTTCCGAATAAGTATAAGCGATGGAACGGCATCCATAATTGACGGCCTTTTCCACGGTTTCTTCCGGCATCAGGTCATGATTCCGGGTATCCCGGGGCGAGCTTTGCGATATTTGCCAATTCTGGCAGTTCAGACAGGCCATGTTACAGCCGGCCACGCCCAGCGAAAAAGCCTTTGTGCTAGGCAAGAAATGGTAAAAAGGTTTTTTCTCAATCGGGTCGGGGCTTAGCGAGCAAGGATTGCCATAGCCAATGGAATACAAAATGCCATCACTGTTCACCCGGTTACGGCAGTCGCCAGTTTCGCCCTCGCCCAGGCTACACTCGTTGGGGCACAACTGGCATTTAACCCCCCGCGGCGTGGTCATGTAAAAAAGAGCTTCCTTGCTCCATTTCCAGGGCTTCGCGCTGCCCCTGCTGTCCAATATTTCCCCGAAACTCTTCCACGGGCAAAGGCTGGCCGCGCATATCCCTACCACGCTTTTTCGAATAAATTCTCGTTTATCCATACAAACTTTTCGATTTACTAAATGTATAAAACCCTGCCAACAAATTTAACAAACCCAACAACAAACCCACTTGCAACATGCCCAGCGCGGGTATCAACACGATGGTCACCAAAAGGGCGCCAGCCGCCGAGCCCAGCAAATCAAGGCTATAATATTCGCCTGATATCCTGGCATAAGGCCCCTTGCCCATCCGGGTAACGAATGCAAACATGATGCCAGTCAAAAATCCCAACACGAGGGTTATCAGGAAAAAAATGATGTACAGGAACACTGCCCCCGAGAAGTCTTCCTTTAGCAGGAACATGAACAAGGGCACCATGGCCGTGAACAAGCCCAGGGCCAACTGCAATACCACGAAACGGAAGGGATTGACCTCCTTGAACAGGCGATCACTAAAGAATGATCCCGTGGCAAGCCCCAGCATGAATATCGTGATAATGATGCCAGTGAGGTAATACACGTTGCCAAAAATAATTTGAAAAATACTAAGGATAATAAGCTCCAGGGAGGCACTCGTGAACCCTCCCGTGAACATGCCAAGCGGCAATGGCTTCAGCCGAAACAAGAGCAGCACCAGGGCCAAACCCGCTACCAGCCCAAGTATCCAGGTTTTGCCAGGAAACAAGCTTAACCAGTACTGGATCATCCGCTGATAGGTAATAGGCTTGAAATCCTTGTTCAATGGTACGTCCGTTTCAAGCGACTCCATGATTTGCCGGCTTTTAAACCGGATGCTTTCATCGTCCAGGTAAAATTTGTTCACGTACTCGGTTTCAATGCCTTTTTCTTCTACCAGCCGGGTTATTTCCAGGCTCAAGGGCCGGTTACCAGCCAGGAAATAATTTTTTTTTCCCGCTATAAGCTGCACCTGCCCGAATACTTGATGCAAGGTGCGGTACAATATAGAATTTAGCTCGGCCGCGGCCTGGCTCACGTAATTTACAGTGGAGGGCAAGGCCATGCATACCAGGCCGCCCGGCCGCAGTATTTTTTCCATTTGCTGGATAAACTCCAGGGTATAAAACCGGTTTAGTTGCAAGGTAGAAGGGGGCGGCATGTTCATCAATATCACGTCGTACCGTTCCCGGGTTTGCCGGGTATACAACCTTGGGTCTTTCCGGATAACATGGACGTTTTGCCCGGTAAACTGGTCAAAATATTTTTTCCCGTAATGGATAACCCAGGGGTTCATCTCCAGGTAATCAAGCTGTTTCACGTCATATTTCATGGCTTCGCCTACCACCCCGGTAATACCGCCGGATAAAACAAGTACTTTATCAGGACGGGGGTGTTGGGCCATCGCGTAATGCACGGCTTCTTCCTTGATTGCCACGTCGCGGGTATCGGCCAGTAACACGTGGTTAATATAAAAATTGTACTGCTCCAGTTTCCTCGTGATGGAAATATTCCCGTAAGGGGTGTCTTTTGATAATACCATTTCCTGGTTCGGGTACAAGAAACCCTTTATCCATATATTCACCTTGAGCACCAGCACCGGGACAAATAAAAGAAAGGCGAGCGCGGCCGTGATATAAGCCCTTTTCCTGCCAAGGTAATAATACGCGACGTAGGCCGAGAGAAGAAAGTGCATGAGCAACACGAGAGCCAGGCTCTCGAAGGTATTGAAAAAAAATATCAGCGCGAAGTTAAACAGGATACCCCCGGCGATGCTCCCGATGGCCTCGTAAGCATATACTTCGCGGATCTTGTTATCAGACATTATCCGAGAGAACCCGCTTGAAAAGAAAGAGAACAAGAAGCCGCTAAGCAGGCAGAAAGGCAATAACAACAAAAAAGAGGTAAAAATTACTTGTGCAATGCCCACCATCGAACCTACCGGGAAAAGGATATTTTTCAGGTAATTGATTAAAAAAGCAGTGATAAAAGGCAAAATGCCTGCCAGGATTAAACTACCATAGATAAATTGCAAGGGGTTTTGTACCCGTTGGGCGTTACGGCCCAGGTAGGCGCCCAAGGCCGTGAGCAGCATCCAGTTGGCCAGGATAATGCCAATAACCAGCTCGTTGCCGCTAAACACCGAGAGGAACTCGCGCAACAAGATAACCTGCGTTACCAGGGTAGTAAACCCCATCAAGAATACCGGGTATTTAAAAAGCCTGGCCCCGGTTTTTTGCTCTATGCCCGGTTGAAAAAAAATGCTCAAGCCGGGACTATTCTTTTTCCGGCCAGGCTGAAAAATTTTCAAGTAATAATTCAGGTGCCATGATAAATGAAAAAAAGCGGCCACCACCATGGCAATGCCAAATTCCACGTGCCAGGCAAGAATTTTTTCAAGCAGGGCAAACTCAAGCTTGTAATTAATTTTTACCACCAACAATATACCCAGCAGGCCAGTCACGAGAAAAGTGATCAAAAGCACGGAATTCCATATTTTCCGGTGTGTTTTTTTATCAATAATATGTTGCCGGGACAACAAGAGCGTGAGCAAGTAAAAAAACAAGCACAAGAAAACAATGGATAATAGGGAATATGGTGCGTTCATCATATATCTGGTTATTCTTCAAACTCACTTTCTTCAAAAACATAAGCCTGGTAAACATAAATATCGGCTTTTTTCCAACCGTTCCAACCGATCCGTGCCTTGTCGCGGGCGCAATGCCCCAGGAATTCTTCTTTAGACCACCCGGTTTCAGTAGCTACCTGCGGCAAGAAGGTACCAGATGACAGCCCTTTTTTGATATACACCCCGTGCTTTCCCATCTCTATCTCATCGATGCTGTCAATTTTTTTCATGGGGCTTAATACCGAGATTTCAATTTCCAGCTCATCCAACTCGTCCAGGCTAACCCTCGTGAAACGATGATCCCGTGTGGCGGCCGAGATGGTCATTTGTTGCACCACCTGGTACAAGGGCTCCGTGACCTGGAAACTCCCGATACACCCCCTTAGCTCGCCATCTTTCCGTAGGGTAACGAAGGCACCACAAGGCGTTTCAAGTTTCGGGCTAATGTCTTTCACGGGGGGTATTTGAGCCTCGCTCAAGTAAACTGAAAGGGTTTCCCGGGCCAGTTGCAGCAATTGTTTTTTATCTTCTTCCTGTAAAAAGAATTCATCCTCCCGGGCAATTCCCGCTTTTTTGGTACCGGCTTCGGTATACGAGATGGCATGATATCCTACTACCCGGCTTTTTCCACCATAAGGTGTGTCGCCCGAGTTCTGGTAATGCAACAAATGCACGTCAAGGTTTTTATTTTCCGTGATATACATCAGGCTCAACACGGCACTCCAACCACACAGGCTCGTTACCAGTTCAGGGGTATTACCCTGGCTATTTTGCTCAAGTTGATTGATTAAATGTTCGGGTTTTTTAGTGGCAATGGCTTCGGCGGTTTTCCGATCCACTATTTTCGCGTCGTCATACCGGGGGTAATGCGAAAAATCCGTGCTTACCACGAAAACATGTTCGTTAAAATAAGGTGCCAGTGCTTTTGCGATGTCCTTGCACACGTTCGCGTTACGGGTACCCACGAGAATGGGCACGATTTTAAACGGTTTTTTCAAGTGGTAATACAAGAAGGGCAATTGCACCTCCAGGCTATGTTCCCGCTCGTGTGCCGTGGGATTAAACTGGAAAATATCATGATTTTCCACGAGTTCCCGTGCCAAATCAAGGTCTACTTTTATTTCGCCAAAAGGCATCTCGTAGTGCCCGGCCGAATACACTGAAGCCCCCTCGTAGGAACCATGGTGGCTGGCCCCTAGCAAGAAAACAATACCGGGGTCGGCAGGCAGTTGCGCGATGGCCGTGGCCGCTACTGCCCCGGAGAAAGGATAGCCGGCATGGGGGGATATGACAGCTTTTACCTTACCGGGCTGTTGTTTTTGTTGCACCGAGGCAAAAAAATTCTTCACTTGTTTTTCCAACCTTAGCGTGTCGGCCGGGTAAAATTTGCCGGCCACGGCCGCTTCACGGTTCTCGAGTGCCTTATCAGGATTATTGTTACCATCCATGCCTTGTGAATTACAAAATGTAAAAATAGGAATAAAAAATATTCCCACGAGAAGCCATTGGCCCCTCGCGGACAATCTCAAAAAAGATGATAGCAATTTGACCATACCATTCTTTTCTTTTCATATTTACACACAAATGTAATGCTTTTATTGAATTTTTTATACTTTTGATAAAAACAGAAGCTGGAGGAACCAGGAACTATTTTTTTGTTGAGTGTTGAGTGAATAAAATAAAATTACTAATTAAGCTCCTTAAACATGAATGAATTTCCCAAACCCAAAATTTTCATCAGCCGCTGCCTGGGTTTTGAAAAATGCCGGTATGACGGTGCGGTGATCAACGATGCCATTGTAGAACAAATCGTGCCCCACGTGGAGGTGATCAGTGCCTGCCCCGAGAAAGAAATCGGGCTGGGGGTACCGCGCAAGCCCGTGCGCCTGGTAAAAGTTGACGGGCTAACCCACATGTACCAGCCCACCACCGGGGCTGACGTGACCGTGAAAATGCAAAGCTATACCACCGAAACCCTTGATAAGCTAGGGCCTGTCGATGGTTTCATACTTAAACACAAATCACCCAGTTGCGGCCTCAACAACGTGAAACTATACCCGGGATTTGACAACAAGGGCATGCCATCCAAGGGGGCGGGCCTGTTTGGTGGGGAAATCATGGAACGTTTCAGGGGATTGGCCATAGAAGATGAAGGCCGGTTAAAAAATTTTGCCATCCGCGAGTATTTCCTTACCAAGCTGTTTACCCTGGCAGCTTTTCGCGAACTGAAAGAAAAACAAGCAAGCATGAAAGACCTGGTTGCATTTCATACCCGGAACAAATTATTGTTTATAGCACACGATCAGGTTAAGACCAAGGCCCTTGGGCAAATCGTGGCCAACCACGGGCACCTCCCGATGGAGAAAATACTTGAAAACTATCAAGCGGCCTTACAAGATATCCTGTCCAGGGCGCCCTCCTTCACTTCGTGGATAAACGTGTTGATGCATGCGTTTGGCGGGGTATCTGACAAGCTGCAAAAAGACGAGCGAAAGTTTTTTCTTGACACCATCGAGGAATACCGTGACGAGCGGATCCCCATGAGCGTGTTGATAAAATTGTTGCATTCTTGGGCCTTGCGTTTTGACAACGGGTACCTCATGGACCAATCCTTCATGAACCCTTACCCCAAGGCCTTGGTGGAGGTGACCGACTCGGGGAAAGGAAGAAGCTATTAAGACGGTAACCCTCTCTCGTTTAAAGAGAAATGTGCAAAATTTATTCATTAAGGAATGCCCCGGGACATTGCCGCCCGGGGCATTGCCAGGATCAACGGGGGTTAATCAAAAGATTGTCCAAACATTGTTTTTCCCTTAACAAGACCCGGTTTTGTATGTTCGATAAGCCGGTTACTGCCCAAACCAGGGGCACGTTATGAAAATTCTTGCTGATCCACTGGATATTTAAACCCGGTCTATCCAGTGAGACAGGAAAGAGCTTGTTTTCCAGCAAAATATCATTGGTAGATTCTTGATAAGCATACAGTTCACGGCCCAAACCCGTGCGCCTGTTTTCATAAAACAATACTTTTTTCACGGGTTTTTTTGGCAAGGGAAATTAGCAAACCCGGGAAAAACAAGACAATAATAAAAAATTGCGATACCGTAATAAGGACAACCGCCCCCGGCCAGTGCTGGATTTTCCACAATACCCCGAGCGAGAACAAGAGCGCCCCGGTGAAGCCGGTAATATAAGCAAACAGGCTTTGCTTGTCTTATAATTTTTATCGATTAAAAATAGGGTGTCTTCTTGAACCTTTTGCAACCCCCTGTTACCAATCCTGGTTTGAACCCTTTTATAGGCCTCGTTGAAGGGTAATCCCTGCTCCATTTCCATTTCAATGTCGCAGCAGATATGATCGATCAACTCGTCCTGCAAGTGCGAGAGGGAAATTTGCTCCCCTTTCACCTGTTCTATGATATAATCTGTTTGTGCAATACTTAACATGTGAACGTGCTTAGTCCGAAATTTGGGTTTAAAATAGTTTTTATCACTTCCATAAACTCTTCCAACTCGGCAATTTTTTCTTTTGCCACGGAATGGCCTGTTTTTGTAAGGCTGTAATATATTTTATAAATAAAACAAGAGCAAGCAGTAATTTTTCGCGTTTTGCCGGGTATTTAATTTATTTACAGCAGCTTGTCTTAGCAAAAGTATTTTTAAAAAATAATACATGTGAAATCATTGCCAACCCCATGAAAAAATATTAAATTGTGCAGCCTAGTCCAACTTTTAAATTTTCTCATGAAAACCATTGAAGAGCAGCTACAAGAGCGTGTTGAAAGAGATTCTTATCAATTGGCGGAAAAAATAGTGGATTTACAATTCAAGCGCCAGCCGGGAATATGGGAGAAATACGGTACGGGGGTACGGGAGGTAAGTATCCGCGACATGGAATACCATTTTCCGTATTTAACCGAGGCCATCATTTTTGGCGACAAGGGGATATTCACCCATTACATGGCCTGGGTCAAAAAGCTGTTTAAAGCAATTTCCCTTCCCACCGATACCATGGCCGTGGCCTTGCAATGCACGCGCGAAGTTCTGGAACAAGAGCTCCCGTCCGGGATGGCAAGCCTCGCGGGCGAATATATCGAAGCCGGTATAGAACGGTTAAAAGTGCCCGTGGAAGAAGACCGGCCTTATATCCAGCCTTCTGATTACCTCGGCCAGTTGGCAATAAGTTACAACGAAAGCTTGCTCAAGGGGGATCGGGAAGGGGCCGCCAAATTAATCATGGACGCGGTAGAAAAAGGCACATCTGTAAAAGACATTTACTTGTACGTTTTTCAAAAATCACAATATGAAATAGGCCGTTTATGGCTTAACAATAAAATAAGCGTGGCCAAAGAACACTTTTGCTCCGCTGCTACCCAGCAAATCATGTCGCGCTTGTACACTTATATTTTCTCGTCAAGACGTAAAGGGGCGCGGTTCTTGGCCGCGAATATCGGGGGCGAGCTGCACGAGATCGGTATCCGCATGGTGGCCGATTTTTTCGAGATGGACGGGTGGGACAGTTTGTACCTCGGGGCCAATACCCCGGCTTTCACCATAAACAAAGCCATTGAAGAATTTAAGCCCAACATCGTGGGCCTTTCTATTGCCATCCCTCACCATAGAAGTAAACTAAGAAAAAGCATCCAACAAATACGTGAAAAATGGAACGGGAAAGTAAAAATCATGGTCGGGGGCAACGCCTTAAACCATGAAAAGCCTGAAATAAAAGAACTAGGGGCCGATGGTTTTGCCCCTGATGCCAAACAAGCTGTTGATGCCGCGAACCGATTAATTTCTGCTTAAGCATGCACGAAACCAACTCCCAGGTAAAGGCCTTAGCCTTGTTATGCAGCCCAAGCGGGAAAATTAATGAAATTATCCACGACGATTTTGGCTTGTCAAAAATGCCCATTACCGGCAAGCTGTTTTCAACAATCATCGAACCCAACAGTCGCGATAAGGCCTTAAGCTTGATCTACGAGACAAAAAATAACCGGCTGGCCATCGATTTTCAATTGGAAGTGGTCATTCGGTTTTCAGTGAAAATTTTACATTTCCTGGGGGTAAGCCTAGGCGATAGCTTATTGTTTATTGGCGCCGATAACCAGGAAGACGCGATAGAATTTATCAATTACCTGCAACAGGTCAATAACGAGCAAGCCAACGAGATACGCTACCTGATGAAAGAAAAAAACAGTAGGCGTACCACTACCGGGGAAGATGAGAAACTTTTTAACGAGCTCACCAGCCTGAACAACGAGCTAATAAACCTACAACGCGAGCTCACCAAGAAAAACACGGAACTGGAACGCTTGAACGCGCTAAAAAACCAGTTCCTGGGCATGGCCGCCCACGATTTACGGAACCCCCTGGGCGCGATTCAATCCTTTTCAAAATTATTGATGGACGAAAGGGCCGGGAAATTATCCGGCAAACAAGAAAAATATATCCACATCATCCACCGGTCTTCGCGTTTCATGCTAAAATTAATCGAAGAATTGCTTGATTTTTCACGGGTTGAATCCGGTAAGCTGGCCTTGAACAAAACGAGCTTTGATTTCGTGGATCTTGCCAGGCAAAACATCCAGCTTTTTAATCCCATTGCCCAAAACAAGAACATTAAACTGCATTTTCAACATGCAAAATATGAAATTACAATCGTGGCCGATCAAGGAAAAATAGAGCAAGTACTCCATAACCTGATCGGCAATGCAATCAAATTCTCGCATCCCGATAGTACGGTTACGATACAAGCCCACGAAAAAAAGGGGCAATTACTTTTCTCCGTTTCTGATCATGGGACAGGCATTACCACGGAAGACCAACAAAAATTGTTCGTGCCTTTTCAACCCATTAGCAAAAACGGTACCGCGGGCGAAAAAGGGACCGGCCTGGGGCTAAGCATCGTGAAAAAAATCGTGGAAGGCCACCAGGGCAAGATATGGTTAGAAAGCGAGGAAGAAAAGGGAAGTACCTTTTTTGTTTCCTTGCCCATGGGATAAGTAGAAGTAAATCATAGCCGATTTATCTAGCTTTTCCTCTCGGTTTTACCATTGTAAGCCTTCATGTTTTTCACCAGGCCTCACGCGTTTCTTTATCAGTAAAATTAACAATTTCCAAGGCCAGCGTGTATTTTATTTCACAACGTCAGGAAGGCCGAAACTTACCTTTTTTTTGTTTATTTTACTATTTGACAGATTATTATATCTATACTCCCATTACTGGAACGGGAATTGTTTTCATAATAACAAACTAAAAAAAGACCACTATGGATACATTAAAAAATGCCGTTCAAATAGGCCCAACCACGAAGATCGAAGGGGTTATCCCCGTTATCAGTTTTGGTACATGGGAAATTCTTGGCAACACATGCATTGAAAGCGTGGCAGATGCCCTTGATTTAGGGTATCGGCACGTGGATATCGCCCAGATTTATGGGAACGAAAAAGAAGTGGGCGAAGGGATCAAGAAAAGCAAAGTAAACCGGGAAAAAATTTCGTGGCCACCAAGATAGCGACCCATAACCTGGAACCCTCCCTTATCCGCTCTAGCGCGATGGAAAACCTCCAAAAACTGGGCACCGGCCATGTTAATTTGCTCCTGATACACTGACCTACTCCAAGCATGGACCTGAAATCCTGCCAGGAAAGCATGATGGAATTAAAAGAAGAGGGGATAATTAACCAATTAAATACACGTGTTTGTTCAATTTAAATCCTTTATTTCCCAAAGCCGTTTTCATAATAATCCTTGATTTCCGGGATTTCTTTTGACAGGGATTCATAGATTTCTACCGCCGCGTGCGATTTGTTCAAGGTATAAAAATGAATGCCCGGTGCCCCTCTCTTCAGCAAGTCGCGGCATTGGTCAATGGCAAAGTCCAGACCTATCTGGCGGATTTTGGCATCATCGTCCTTGTAGCTTTCTAGTTTATCAACCAGTTTGTCCGGCAAACTGGCGTTGCTCATGCCCACGAAGCGTTTTATCTGCGGGTAATTGGTAATGGGGATAATGCCCGGTATAACGCGTTCGGTAATGCCAATATTTCTCGCCTTCTCAACAAAATCAAAATAAAAATCATTGATAAAAAACATTTGGGTAGTCACGAAATCGGCCCCGGCCTCGATTTTCTTTTTCAGGTTTTGCAAGTCCACGTCCGGGTTTTTGGCCTCGGGGTGCACCTCGGGGTAAGCCGCGGCCCCGATACAGAAATCGAAATGTTGGTCCACGAACCCGATCAATTCACTGGCATAGCGGAACCCATCCGGCAAGGGCTCGAATTTGCCTTGCCCCTTGGGCGGGTCTCCCCGCAAGAGCATGAGGTTCTCTATGCCATGTCCTTCAAAATAACGCATGTCATCCATGATGGCCTCGCGGGTGGCGTTCACGCAAGTATAATGGGCTATGCAGGGCATGTTCATCTTGTTGTGGAGGAAATCGACCAGATCGAAGGTGCGATCGCGGGTAGAACCGCCAGCCCCGTATGTAACTGTTACAAAAGATGGGTTTAGTTTGATCAGGATGCCCACGTTAATGCCAAACTCCACGGCTGATATCTCGTCCTTGGGCGGGAAAAATTCAAAAGAAAACGTTCGCTGTTGCTGCTTGAAAATTTCTGTGATTTTCACCATACCGATTGCTTTTGGGCAAAAGTAGGAATTTATTGGTAGAAGTAAAGGCCAGGATTCCTGAAAATGCCTTTCAGGAAAAATTATTTAAATAGTACTGGAAAAAAATGAAAACCTGGAAATAATCCACGCGAGCGTTGCAGGGATTAGCGTGAACGAGATGGCAGCTTATGTAAAAGATTGTCATGCTATTGCTTCATTCCTTGGCCACAACCTTTCCTTGAAAGGCATGTATGGAAAACCCAGGTTCCTGATCACGAACGCTGTCCAAAGGTGAACAAAGCCTTTCTCCCCGTGTTTTCAATAAAGAACAAGTAGTAACTATACATCATCAAGCTATGGCATTTACATTACAGATAGGCGGGAAGGCACCAGGGTTTAACCTGTGTGCCACGGACGGGAAAAATTATACCCTGGATAATTTCAAAGACGCGAAATACCTCGTGGTTTTTTTCACCTGTAACCACTGCCCTTACGTGAAAGGCTCGGACGAGTCAACGCGCCAAACAGCCGACAAGTACAAGGACAAAGGCGTGCAATTCGTGGGCATAAACTCCAACAGCAAAGACACCTACGAGGAAGATGATTACGTGCACATGGTAGAACGGATGGAGCAGTACAAGTTTCCCTGGGTATACTCGCGGGATGAAAGCCAGGAGGTAGCCAAGGCATACGGTGCCTTACGCACGCCCCATTTTTTCGTGTTCGATGAAAACCGGAAACTAGTCTATACCGGGCGGGGCGTAGACTATCCCAGGGACGCGTCAAAAGCCAAGGTAAACGATCTGGACCGGGTGTTGGGCGAGCTCACCTCGGGCCAAGGTGTTAGCATACCCCTTACCAATCCCGTGGGATGCAACGTGAAGTGGGCCGGCAAAGATGCCCATTGGATGCCAGCCGATGCCTGCGACCTGGTGTAATCAGAGGCGCTATATTATCCTGGTGAAGAAGCCTTGGAAAGTTCAGCTGGATTCTTTTTAGCCGCTCGCGAACTGTTTAGTGCCTATTAAAAAACTCTTAAAATCAAAAAAAATGTCACATTCATTACTTGCTTTACAACCTACCCCGCTTTGGAAACATTTTGAATCCTTGTGCAAGATACCCAGGCCTTCGGAAAAAGAAGGCCAAGCCGTGGAATACGTGCTAAAGTTTGGAAAAAAACATGGCCTGGAAGCCATTCAGGACAAGGTGGGCAACGTGCTGATCCGGAAACCCGGCACCCCGGGCCTTGAAGACAAAACCCCGGTTATCCTGCAGGCCCATCTTGACATGGTGCCACAAAAAAACAACGACAAGGAGCATGATTTCGAGAAAGACCCCATCGAACCCATCATCGAAACCGAGTGGGTAACAGCTAACGGGACTACCCTGGGTGCAGACAACGGGATAGGGGCAGCAGCCATGTTAGCGTTGCTGGAAGCAATAGACGTGGAACACCCGCCCCTCGAAGCCTTGTTTACTATCGACGAGGAAACGGGCATGACCGGGGCCTTCGGGTTAGATAAAGACCTGTTGAAAGGAAAAACCCTCATCAACTTGGATTCAGAAACCCACGGGGAACTTTATATTGGTTGTGCCGGTGGGGTGGACTCAACGGCCTATTTCGCCCTTGAAACCGAAAAAGTACCGGGCGGTCACGAGGCCTTCGAGCTACACGTGAAAGGCTTGAAAGGAGGCCATTCCGGCATGGACATTAACCTCGGGAGGGGCAACGCGAACAAGCTCCTTGCCAGGGGTATCCGGCAGATTGAAAAAACCCTTGCTGCCCGCTTGGCAAAATTGGACGGTGGCAACTTGCGCAACGCCATCCCACGCGAAGCAAGTGCCACTTTCCTGATCCCGGGGAGCGAAAAAGATAAATTGGAAAAAACCATCCAGGAATACAGGCAAACAATTCAAACCGAGTTCAAAACCACCGATCCGGACATCAAGATAGAACTTGTTTCAACCGCGCGGCTAGAAAATGTTTATACAAAGCATTTTCAGGAAAAGGTATTGAAATCCGTGAATGCCTGTCCAAGCGGTGTCATAAAAACAGATCCCGGCCTCAAGGGCATACCGGAAACCTCTACCAACCTGGCTGCCATCAAACAAGAGGGCAAGGAATTAAAAGTATTAAGCTTGTTGCGAAGCGCTGTTGATTCGGCCAAAGACGAACTGGCCGAAAGCATGAGCGGTTTGTTTGAACTCGCGGGCGCGAAAGTTGAAAATACCGGCTCGTACCCAGGCTGGCAACCAAATCTTGATTCATCTATCCTGCAAACCATGAAAAATATTTACCGTAACGAGTTTAACAAGGAACCCGAGGTAAAGGTCATCCATGCCGGGCTGGAATGTGGGGTCATCGGTGGCAAATACCCGGGATTGGACATGATCTCCTTAGGGCCGACCATCCGTTTTCCTCATTCACCGGATGAAAAGGTACATATCGAATCCGTGAAAAAATTCTGGCAGTTTTTGGTACACACGTTAAAAAAAATGGGTCTATGCTATTTCTGATCAGGACGACACAAATTTTGCACAAACGTTTAGGCATATCAACAGTAGCCGGTTTATAAAACACTATGTTTAATATGTAAATGATTGTTTGATAAAATTACAAAATTATTTTGATTAACGCAAAGTAGGCTATTGTTGATTATGCCCTGTTAGATGTTGTGCTACTATTTATATAGATTTTCAAGATTTTTCGTTTTTATTTTTCGGTCATCTAAAACTTCAAATTTTAATATTCTCAATGAATTTTTATCTTTTCTCTTTACTTTTTGAAACATTTTTTAGCTGTTTTACCCTCATTCTATGCAATATTTAACAACAAGACACACCAATCCCATTAATTAGCCTATGCTGCCTCCCTCTTTTTAACCAATTTTAAGTTGGTGTCTTTTTTTCGTTCCGTTTTGGAGCGTTTATCAAAATAGGTACATAAAAATACCTTTCGCCTATTACAATGCGTACATTTTATTGATACCGTTATATTACCGGAATATTCATCATCGGTCTCATG
>CAZKIR010000018.1:1297-19121 GCA_964552835.1 uncultured Bacteroidales bacterium | reverse complement strand
GAAGAAATAGAAACCGGGAAAGTGCCCGCGGTTAGGGTACGGCTTATTGCTTACGGCGAATCTTCTATAAACTTGCGGGCCTATATTTGGGCAAAAAATACTGGTGTAGCCTTTGCCATGAAATGTGATTTGTTGTACACGATCAAAAAGCGGTTTGACGAAAGTGGCATAGAAATCCCTTTCCCTTACCGCACGCTGGTGATTAAAAATAAGAACGAAATTAAAAATTGAGCCAAACATGAAAATCTGGGGAAGCCTTTACAAGAAAATTGGTAAACCACCCGGTACCCTTGTTTACACGGGTTCGCACGTGCAAGCGGCTACCCGGGTCGACCTGCTACAATACAACCCGGAAGAATATCATCTTGAAAAGGAATTGTTACAAAACCACCAGAGTTTTGTCCTGGGCAATGATGTGCTCGTGTCTTTTCACGAGAAGGATACCGCTTTGTTCGATTCTATCGTGGATAGGATAACGGGAAAAAAAGGGAAAGTACGTGAAAGAAAGAATGATTACCTGGCTTATCTTTTGATCGATCAAATCGTGGACAATTATTTTTTATATTTATATGATCTGGAAAGGGATATTTCAACCGCTGAAGAGGAATTATTGGAAGGGGGGCTTGAAAATTCTGGCGAGTACTTGATTAAGCTGAAAAAACGATTGATTTTTTTACGAAAAAATATTTTGCCTGTTCGCGAAGAATTCATGAAATGGGATAAAACCGAAACCGGGCTCGTGGAGGAGAAGACTTGGTTATACCTTCAAGATGTGGCGGACCATTTAGAACATTTAGCCGGGGGCATCGAGAGTTTCAGTGAACTGGTCACTGGCCTGTTCGACTTGCACCTTTCACAAGCTTCCATGGCCACGAACAAGGTGATGCAAACCCTTACCATCATTGCCACGCTTTTTATCCCCCTTACTTTTATCGCCGGGATATACGGGATGAATTTTGAATACATGCCAGAACTGCAATGGAAATGGGGCTATCCTGCCGTGATGGGGTTTATGTTTCTGTCGGCTATTGTCATGTTGCTGTGGATGAAAAAGAAAAAATGGATGTAAAAGCAAACCCTTGCCCTGTCAATCAAGCACTACTTTGTTTACTTTGATATCTTTTATACGGATTTGCAAGCTTACCTTGCCCATGAATTCATTTTCTTCCAGGCTGTAGCAGATATCAAAGGGGTTTCCCATGGAAATGGCCTTGAAATGATGGGCTTTTTGGAACGCGATGCCTGGAAAGGAATGCATAGGTTCGTGTTCTTGTACCAGGTCAAGTTTCAGGTGCTCTTTGGTGCTGCCCACGATACGCCCGTAGCCTGAATCTGAAACGTTGCAGGTTAAGAAAACAGGGGCCATGTTTTCCGGCCCAAAGGGTTGAAATTGTTTAAGGATACGATAAAACTTGGGGCTTATCTCGTGCAGGTCAATCACGTCGTCTGCTTCAATGCAAGGGGTCAGCAAGTCATCCGTGATGGTTTCGGAAACATATTTTTCAAACCGCCTTTGAAATTCCGGTAAATTCTCGAGTGGTAGGGTAAGGCCGGCGGCGTACTTGTGGCCACCGAAGTTCTCGAGCAGTTCACTACAGGAATCTACCGCGTTGTATAAATTATAGCCTTCAACCGAGCGGGCCGATCCGGTGATCATGCCGTTTGACTGGGTCAAAACGACCGTGGGCCGGTAATAATAGTCTTTTAAACGGGAAGCCACGATTCCGAGCACGCCCTCGTGCCATTCGGGATTAAACAGAACGGTAGTTTTCAGGTTTTTCATGCTTTCATCGGCCGAGATGGTGTTCAAGGCATCAAGGGTTATTTGGCGGTCTATATTTTTTCGGCTGTTGTTGCAAATGTTAATGGCCTTGCTCATTTTTAGGGCATGGTTTGCTTCCCGGGTCACGAGCAGTTCCACGGCAATGCGTCCCGACTCCATGCGGCCGGCGGCGTTAATGCGCGGGCCTATTTTAAAAACAATATCGTCAATTAATATTTGCTTGTTGGTCAATCCCGCGCTCTTGATAATCGCTTTCAAGCCTTCGCCCGGGTTTTCGTTTAATTTTTTCAGCCCAAAATGTGCCAAAACCCTGTTTTCCCCGGTAACGGGCACGATGTCAGAAGCAATGCTTACCACTACCAGATCCAGTAAATCTTCTAGCAAGGAAAAGTCCAGTTTATACCTTTTGCAATATCCCTGGATGAGTTTAAACCCTACCCCGCAACCCGATAAATCTTTGTACGGGTATTCACAGCCGGGCTGTTTTGGATCGAGCACGGCCAAGGCCGTTGGTATTTTGTCAGCTGGGGTGTGGTGATCGCATATAATAAAATCAATGCCTTTTTGCTTGGCATGTTCAACTTTTTCCACGGCTTTTATACCGCAGTCAAGTGCCACAACAAGGCTGTACCCGTTGGTTTCAGCGTATTGGATACCTTCCATGCTGATCCCGTACCCTTCAGAATATCGGTCGGGCACATAATAACCAACTTTATCGTAAATTTTTTTCAGGAAAAGGTACACGAGGGCAACAGAAGTGGTGCCGTCGACATCATAATCCCCATAAACGAGAATGTTTTCTTCATGATTAATGGCTTCTTTCAGCCGGTTCACGGCCAAATTCATATTTTTCATGAGAAAAGGATCGTGCAGGTGTTCCAAACTGGGCCTAAAAAAGGCCTTGGCCTCGTCATAACTTGTAATTCCTCTCTGTGCCAACAAATTAGCTAAAACAGCATCAATGTTTAATTCATTTGTTAGTCTTTCAATTACATTCGCGTCTCCTTTATCTTTAACTTTCCAATTATGGTCTACAGTTTTATATTGTTTTATTGTCATCGATGTTTAAATCACCAGGTTACAAGTATATTGGTGAGAGGGAAAAAGCACTACAAGATAGGCAAAATTTCAGGCATTTCCTTGCAATTGTTTAATATTTTTCATGACAAACTTGTTTTTGTTGACTGGATATATTGACAATTAAGAAAATAGAAGTCCTGTTTTCTTATATATTAAAAATTAAATATTTCCTTACACTTGGTCTTCTAATCCAAGTTCTTTTGTGGATATTTCGCGCATTTCTACTTTCCTTACTTTTCCAGTGACAGTCATCGGGAACTCGTCCACGAATTTCCAATATTTTGGTATCTTGTAAGTCGCAATTTGTCCCGTGCAATAATCTTTCAGGTCTTCTTTGGTAATATCCCATTCTTCTTTGATTTTGACCCAGGCCATTACCTCTTCTCCATATTTCGCGTTAGGCACGTCAATAACTTGTACATCGCTTATTGCCTCATGCCCGATAATAAATTCTTCAATTTCACGGGGCGATATATTTTCACTGCCCCGGATAATAATATCTTTGATCCGTCCTTTAATTTGCACGTAGCCATCATCGTCCATCATGGCCAAATCGCCGGTATGCATCCACCCGGCCTGTTCTATAACCTTAAGCGTTTCTTCATCATTGTCCCAGTATCCCAGCATTACTGAATATCCCCTTGTACACAATTCCCATTCTTCGTCCCTGGGTATAACTTTCCCCGTGGCGGGATCAATAATCTTGATTTCGACATGCGGGTGGATTTTCCCTACCGTGGATACCCTTTTTTCCAGGATATCGCCCGGCATGGTTTGGGTGGAAACGGGTGAGGTTTCGGTCATCCCGTAACAAACGGTCACGTCCTTCATGTTCATGAGCGATTGCACTTTTTTCATCGTGTCAACCGGGCAGGTAGCGCCGGCCATGATGCCAGTGCGCAAGTTCGAGAAGTCGTATTTTTTAAATTCAGGATGGTGCAGCTCGGCGATAAACATGGTAGGGACCCCGTAAAGAGAGGTGCATTTTTCTTCTTGTACCGTTAGTAGTTGGGATTTTTTCTTTTATCTTTGCAAAAAATTTTTTAGCTGATGAGCCATATAGAATTATCTGAACAAGAATTATTTAGAAGAGAGTCCCTTGATCAAATCCGGGCCATGGGCATCGAGCCATACCCGGCTAAGGAATTCGAGGTGAATACTACCGCGAAAGAAATCCATGAGAATTATAGCCAGGAAAAGAATAATTTTCAAAACGTGCAATTGGCCGGGCGACTAATGGCAAGGCGCATCATGGGAAGTGCCTCCTTCGCGGAAATTCAAGATCATACCGGGCGTGTCCAGATTTACGTGAAAAGGGACAACTTGTGCCCGGGTGAGGATAATTCTTATTACAATATTTTTTTCAAGAAATTGCTGGACATAGGCGATATAATTGGCTTGAAAGGAAAAGTATTCGTTACCCAAATGGGCGAAACTTCCATCGAGGTAACTGAACTGGTCATTCTTACCAAATCCTTGCGCCCTTTGCCAGTGGTAAAGCAAAAAGAAGGGAAGGTTTTTGATGCCTTTTCAGATGCAGAACAGAGATACCGGCAACGGTATGTTGATGTGTTCGTGAAACGTACCCGTTTGATGAATTCCATGCGGGAATACCTCAATTCTTTCGGTTACCTGGAAGTGGAAACCCCCGTTTTGCAGCCACTGTATGGTGGCGCCGCCGCCCGGCCGTTCAAAACAAAGCATCACGCCCTGGATCAAACACTATACTTGCGCATTGCCAACGAGTTGTACCTGAAAAGGTTGATTGTTGGCGGTTATGAAGGGGTATACGAGTTTTCAAAAGATTTCCGTAACGAGGGAATGAGCCGGTTCCATAACCCTGAGTTCACGCAGGTTGAACTATATGTGGCTTACAAGGACTATAACTGGATGATGGACCTGGTGGAAGAGATGATCGAGAAAGTTAGCATGGATATGCACGGTACCACGAAAGTGCAGGTGGGTGATCACGAGATTGATTTCAAGCGCCCATGGAAGCGATATACCATGTACGAAGCGATTAAAGAGTACACTGGTATTGACATCTCGGCCATGGACGAGCCACGGATTTTTGAAATGGCTAAAAAATTAAATACTGAGGTGGACGAGACAATGGGTAAAGGTAAATTGATTGACGAGATATTTGGAGAAACTGTTGAGCCTAATCTTATCCAGCCAACTTTTATTACCGATTACCCCATTGAAATGTCGCCACTGGCTAAAAAACACCGTGAAAAAGAAGGGCTGGTGGAACGGTTTGAAGCGATTTGTAACGGGAAAGAGATTTGCAACGCGTTTTCCGAACTAAATGATCCGATCGACCAGCGTGAGCGTTTTGAAGAACAATTGAGACTGGGAAAACGGGGTGACGAGGACGGCGGGACGGTGGACGAGGCCTTCCTGACCGCCCTGGAGCACGGGATGCCGCCGGCCGGGGGACTGGGTATCGGGATCGACCGCCTGGCCATGATCATGACTAATCAACCCTCGATCCAGGACGTGCTTTTCTTCCCCCAAATGCGACAGGAGAAAAAGAAAGTGATCGACCAGCCCGAACAATACATTTCCATGGGTATCCCTGCCGAATGGGTGCCGCCCCTCCAAAAAATGGGCTATAATACCGTGAAAAAATTAAAAGAAGTAAAACCTGGCAAGTTGCACAACGAGATGGGGGGGTATAACAAGAAAAACAAGCTGGGGCTTCAAAATCCTAGTCTTGAAGAAGTGAAATCCTGGCTTGAGGCATGACAGAAAAAGCTTTGAAAATAGCCGTTATTGGTTCGGGAAGTTGGGCCACGGCCCTCGTGAAAGTGATCTTGGAAAACGGGCATCACGTGAACTGGTGGGTAAGGCGGGATGATAAATTACAATACATTAAAAATTTTCACCATAACCCAGAGCAGGTCAGCTCCATTACCCTGGATTTCCAAAACCTTGCCTTGACAAGTGATATCAACGGGGCAGTAATGAATGCCGATATGGTGTTACTGGCCGTGCCTTCACTTTATCTTGCCAGTGTCCTGGACGGCTTGGGCCATCCGCTTGAAGGAAAAATTATTGTTTCAGCCATAAAAGGGATATTGCCCGATAAATATTACACGGTATCCAGGTACCTGAAAGAAAAAGGTGTACCCTATTCCCGCCTTGGTGTTGTTTCTGGTCCCACGCATGCCGAAGAAATTGGCTCGGAAAAAGATTCGTACCTTACCTTGTCTTCATCTGAAAAACCAGTAATCGATTTATTGCAACTAGCCTTGGACAACCGGTATATCAAAACTTTTCGCTCGAATGATATAAAGGGAATAGAATACGCGGGGGTATTAAAAAACGTGGCGGCCATGGTAACGGGCATTTGCCATGGAATGGGATACGGGGATAATTTCATGGCCGTGTTGATCGCCAACATGGGGCGGCAAATTGCCGATGCCCTATCCAAACAAGTAGGTAATAACCGGGATTATTACCACTCGGTATACTTTGGCGATTTACTGGTGACATGTTATTCCCATTTTTCAAGGAACCGTACCTTTGGCCACATGATCGGGAAAGGATATTCTGCACAGGCGGCGAAATTGGAATTAGGCATGGTCGCCGAGGGCTATTTCGCCTGTAAAGCCGTTTATGAAATGAATTGGGGCATCCCCTTCAACTCTTTTTGCTATTCCGTGTTATACGAGGGGTTAAGCCCGCACCAAGAAATTGATAAGCTAAAAGGCACTTTTAAATAATTAACCTGGAAAAAAAAGTATTATGGAAAATATGAAATTAGATTTATCAAGGCTTTCGGAGTTTATCCCCGAGAAGGTTATACAATCGTATGAAGAAGACGTAAGGGCCAACCTGCAAAAATTACATGGTGGGAGCGGGGCAGGTAATGATTTTCTTGGTTGGATAGACCTGCCTTCTTCTATCAAGAAGGCTGGCCTTGACGATATCCGGCAAACCGCGGACAAGCTAAAAGCCAATTCAGATATCGTGGTCGTGATCGGGATCGGGGGCTCTTACCTGGGCGCAAAGGCTGTTATCGACGGGTTGTCGGATAGTTTTGATGCCTTGAAAACCGAACGGGGTGCACCCTTGGTCCTTTTTGCCGGCAATAATATAGGGGAAGATTATCTTTCTGAATTGCGTGATGTTTTGGCTGAAAAAGACTATGCCTTGATCGTGATATCCAAATCGGGCACCACTACCGAGCCGGCCAT
This sequence comes from uncultured Bacteroidales bacterium, assembly GCA_964552835.1. GTDB lineage: Bacteria > Bacteroidota > Bacteroidia > Bacteroidales > CAYFUP01 > CAZKIR01. Next base: position 12,056 of record CAZKIR010000018.1, on the reverse strand, counting down.
TGCTTTTCGTATCCTGAAAAATGATATTGAAGAGAAATACGGGAAAGAAGAAGCCAAAAACCGCATCATCGCCATAACCGACAAGGGCAAGGGCGCCTTGCGGAACCTGGCCGATAACATGGGGTATAAATCTTACGTGATACCCGACGACGTGGGCGGACGGTTTTCTGTTTTAACCCCGGTGGGGTTGCTTCCTATTGCCGTGGCCGGAAAAGATATTTACCAACTGGTGGAAGGTGCGCGCGAAATGGAAAAATTGACGGGAAAAGGCACGCCTTTCCTTGGTAATCCGGCTGCCTTGTACGCCGCTGTCCGAAATGATATGTACAAGCGTGGCAAGCAACTGGAAATCCTCGTGAATTATAACCCCAAGCTGCATTTCTTTGCTGAATGGTGGAAACAACTCTATGGCGAAAGCGAGGGAAAAGATAACAAGGGAATTTACCCGGCCAGTGTCGATTTTACCACCGACTTGCATAGCATGGGGCAATATATACAGGAAGGAAAAAGGAACCTCTTTGAAACTGTCCTTTCAGTCGAATCACCTGATAAGGAATTGAAGATACCCCGCGACAAGGAAAACCTGGATGGTTTAAATTACCTGAGCGGTAAACGGGTAGACGAGGTCAATCAAATGGCCGAGTTGGGTACCATGCTCGCGCATATGGACGGCGATGTGCCAAATATTCGTGTTTCCATCCCGCGGTTAAACGCGTATTACCTGGGCCAAATGATTTACTTTTTCGAGAAAGCTTGTGCTATTAGCGGGTACTTGCTTAACGTGAACCCCTTTGACCAACCTGGGGTAGAGGCTTACAAGAAAAATATGTTTGCCCTGCTCAAGAAACCTGGTTTTGAAAAAGAAACCGAAGAAATTTATGATAAATTAGAAAGATAGGTTTTTGAATGATATTGCATTGTAACATAAAAAAAGCACCGGCAACGGTGCTTTTTTTATTTATAATTTTAACCCGCTTTCATGATCGCGTAGGCGGAAAAAAATTATTTGCCCATTTCGTGCTTTATTTCCCTCGAATTGCCTTAATGCCCGGAAGGGTTTTGCCTTCCATGTACTCCAGCATGGCACCGCCGCCCGTGGAAACGTAGCTTACGCGGTTGGCGACTTTCATCTTGTTCACGGCAGCCACGGAATCGCCGCCCCCGACAAGGCTAAATGCCCCTTTGTCGGTTGCCTTGGCTATGGCCTCGGCGATGGATTTGGTGCCTTTCGCGAATTTTTCCATCTCGAACACGCCCATGGGGCCGTTCCAAAGAATGGTCTTGCTGTTGTTGATCACGTCAGAAAACAGTTTTATGGAGTCTTCCCCGATATCCAGCCCCATCATGCCGTCGGGTACTTGGTCTATTTGTGAAACGCTGGTGTTCGCGTCATTTTTAAAATCGTCGGCATTCACGCTGTCAACCGGGAAATAAAGGTTCACGTTATTGGTCTTGGCTTTTTCGATGATGTCACGGGCCAAATCAAGCTTGTCTTCTTCGCACAGCGATTTGCCAATTTGCCCGCCTTTAGCCTTGATAAAGGTATAGGTCATGCCGCCACCAATAATCAAGTTGTTGACGCGTTGCAAGAGGTTCTCGATAACTTCGATTTTATCGGAAACCTTGGCGCCGCCCATCACGGCCGTGAAAGGTGATCGTGGGTCTTTTAGTACCTTGTCCATGCTTTCCAGCTCGTTCTCGATAAGGTAGCCAAAGCATTTGTTTTCCGGGAAAAACTCCGCGATGATCGCAGTGGAGGCATGTGCCCGGTGGGCTGTGCCGAAAGCATCGTTCACGTAAAAATCCACGCCTTGGGCCAATTTTTCGGCAAAGCCTTTCATGCCTTCCTTGTCCTTGTTTTCTTGCTTGTAAAAACGGAGGTTTTCCAGCAGTAGTATTTCTCCTGGTTGCAATGATTTTTTCATCTCGATGGCCTCGTCGCTGATGCAGTCATCAGCAAACTTAACATCTGTGCCAAGATGCTTGGAAAGGGTAGAAATAACATGTTTCAAGGAAAATTTTTCTTCTGGCCCTTCTTTTGGACGGCCAAGGTGCGACATGAGGATGGGCGAGCCCCCGTCTTTAAGGATTTTTTTTATGGTTGGCACGGCCTTGCGTATCCGGGTATCGTCTGTAACCTCGAATTTATCGTTTAGCGGAACGTTAAAATCGACCCGGACAATGACTTTTTTTCCATTGAAATCCATACTATCAATTGTTTGCATAGCTCTTCGTTTTTTAGGTGTTTTTAAAGGGTTACAAAGATAGAAATTAAATTTTATTTACTTTTGGATATTTTCTATTAATCAAAACATGAAAAGTTAAAGAGGGTTCACGATTATTTGATAATTCCCGGGAAGGCCAAATTCTTTGCCGGGTACACGTTTAAATTTTTTATTATGCAATTGAAAGACGTCATAGGGCATAACGATATAAAAAAGCGTTTAATAAAATTAGTAAAAGAAAATCGGGTAAGCCACGCGAAAATGTTCCTTGGCCCGTCTGGCTACGGGAACCTCCCTTTGGCCATCGCTTTTGCCCAGTATTTGAACTGCCAGGCCCCCGTTGAGGGGGATTCGTGTGGCCAATGTTTCTCTTGCGTTAAATATAACAAGCTGATACACCCTGATTTACATTTCGTTTTCCCGGTAACTACTTCGAAATCTATCTCCAAAGACCCGGTAAGTGATGATTATATCAAGGATTGGCGTGAATTAATCCTGGAATGCCCGTATTTTAACCAAAACCAATGGTATGCTAAAATCGGGGTCGAGAACAAGCAAGGAATCATTAGCAAGAACGAGAGCCAGCAAATTTTGCACAAGCTAAACTTGAAAACCTTCGAGGCAGATTACAAGATAATGATTATCTGGTTGCCTGAGCGGATGAACGAAACCAGCGCCAACAAGTTATTAAAAATCCTCGAGGAACCACCTGGTGGTACCGTGTTCATGTTAGTGTCGGAAAATTCTGAAAATATCTTGCCCACGATAATATCAAGGGTCCAAATCACAAAAATACCAAGGATCGATGATGACAGCATGGTTATGGCCCTTGAAGAAAAACATGGCCTGGCAGGTGCCCGGGCAATAGAAACGGCCCGGCTGGCAAGGGGGGATTATATCACCGTGCTTGAACGATTGGGCCAATCGGAAGAAAACCAGTATCATTTTCAAAAATTTGGAGAACTCATGCGATATGCATATTCTCGCGACCTGGTTTCTGTTCAGGATTGGGTCGAAGAAATGGGAAGGCAAGGAAGGGAAAAACAAAAATCTTTTATTCTTTATGCCTTGGAAATGTTACGGGAGAATTTTATGTTAAACCAGAAAATGGAAAAATTGGTTTTTCTCGATTCTAAGGAAAAGGAATTTTCAATTAAATTTTCTCGTTTTATCAACCCGGAAAACGTGTATAAAATGTATAATGAACTAAACCAGGTTTTTATGAATATAGAAGCCAATGCCAACAACAAGATCGTGTTTTTTGATATGGCTTTGCGCTTCGTAAAATGGATAAAAAAGTAATTTTCTTTACTTTTGCCATAAATAAATCGGGAAGGAGTATTTATGAGAAAAACAGATTGTTTTGCCCGAGGATGCGGAGAAATCAATTTAGATGAAAATAAAATCAATTGCCCATCGGATTTATATAGCAAGCTTAAGGTTTATGATTGGTTGAAAGATATCCCTGGAGGGGGCATAAACCCCGGGATTGTTGAAATACGGTTTAAAAACACGCGCAAGGGGTATTTCGTGAATGTTAACCAGCTTAGGCTTGAAAAAGATGATATCGTGGCCGTGGAAGCTAGTCCAGGGCACGATATCGGGATGGTCAGTTTAACAGGTGATCTGGTTTTGTGCCAATTGGCCAAGAACAATATTGATCCGGCCAAAACCGAGTTCAAGAAAGTGTACCGGAAGGCAAAGACTACAGACTTGCAAAAATGGCACGATGCCATTACCCTGGAACATGATACCATGATAAAAGCCCGGCAGATCGCGAGCGACCTGAAACTTGACATGAAAATAGGCGACGTGGAGTACCAGGGCGACAAAACCAAGGCAATTTTTTATTATATCGCGGATGAACGCGTGGATTTCAGGGAATTGATAAAGATCCTTGCCGACGAGTTCAAGATACGTGTAGAAATGCGGCAAATTGGTGCCAGGCAAGAAGCCGGGCGCATAGGCGGTATCGGGCCGTGCGGACGGGAATTGTGCTGTGCCACTTGGATCACGAATTTTATCTCGGTTACTACCAACGCGGCACGGGTGCAAGATGTTTCGTTAAACCCCCAAAAACTTGCCGGGCAATGTGGTAAGCTCAAGTGTTGCTTGAACTACGAGTTGCCCAGTTACCTGGATGCCCTGGAGAATTTTCCGGATGAAAAAGTAAACCTGGAAACAACTTCCGGGGTAGCATTTTTTCAAAAACAAGATATTTTCAGGGGAATCATGTGGTATGCTTACGAGAAAGAATCGGCTGCCGCTAATTTAATCCCCTTGACGGTTGAAAAAGTGAAAAAATATATCTCGTTAAACCTGGAAGGAAAAAAAATTGAAGCCCTCGAGAAAATTTTTGTAGGGAAAGTAACGGGAACTGAAGAACTGGATTATCAAAACGTGGTGGGGCAGGAGAGCCTGACCCGTTTTGAAGACAAGAACAAGAAAAGAAAAAAAGGCAGGAAAAGAAAAAACCAGGGCAAAAAGAATAAAAAACCTGGACATAAACAATAAAAGCACTCGCGGTGATGAATAATAGAGAAAAAGGTTTTTCATGGTTCTGGCTTGGCAGCATACCGCTATGCTTGCTGTGGATTTCCTGCCAATCAAACCGGGTATTCGAGAAAAATGAGAACATACCTGAAAATACCTGGGACAGGAATAAGCCCGTGCATTTCGAGGTAAATATCATGGATACACTGCACCCGTGCAATATTTACGTTAATATCCGGAACACGGGAAGGTATCCAAAGAGCAACTTGTTTTTATTTATTGAAACGGCTTCTCCATTAGGTTATTCCGTGAGGGACACGTTTGAAATTGTTATGGCCGATAAAAGGGGCAAATGGTATGGCAAAGGGTTTGGCGATGTTTGGTCGCACCAGGTGCTTTACAAGAAAAATGTCCGGTTCCCTTATACCGGGTTTTATCATTTTACCCTGGAACAAGCCATGCGGGTTAAGAAATTGCCCGGGATCGTGGATGTTGGCCTGAAGATTGAAAAAGTTGGTGAATATCAGAAATGGCAGCAGGAAGAAAGAAAAAATTAAAGCGCTTCGCGGAAATGAAAACTTTCCCTAACGTGTTGCATCCAACACTTAACGAGGTGTTTAAGGTAGATTACAAGTTAAAAGGAAGGTGGAAACAAGATTTTTTTCAGCATGATAACCCGTTGGTGTTGGAACTAGGGTGTGGTAAGGGAGAGTATACCGTGGGACTTGCCCGAAAATATCCCGGAAAGAATTTCCTGGGTGTCGACATAAAAGGGGCAAGAATGTGGCGGGGTGCCAAAACCGCCCTGGAAGAAAAGTTGAAAAACGTGGGTTTCTTGCGCACCCGGATCGATTTTATCGCGTGTATTTTCGGGCCTGGTGAAGTCCAGGAAATTTGGGTTACCTTCCCCGACCCCCAGCCCAAGAAAGCTTTAAAACGGCTTACTTCTTCCAGGTTCTTGGGCCATTACCAGAAAATAATAGCTGAAGACACCGTGGTGCATTTGAAAACCGATAACCGTTTGCTATATGATTATACCTTGGCCCTGGTAAATACTAATCAACTCCAGGTATTGGCCCAGACCAGCAACTTGTACCAGGAAAACGGCCTGGATGAAGTAAAATCCATTCAAACTTTTTATGAGCAGCAATTCCTTGAAGAAGGAAAAAACATTCATTACCTTAGATTTAAATTGTTCAAAAATAAGCCCCTTGAAGAACCCGAGTTCGAAGAACAAGAATTTTTTTCAAAAAGTTTATGAGGTAGTCCGCCAAGTGCCATATGGCCGGGTAACCTCTTACGGGGCCATTGCCCGTTACCTTGGCACAACCCGTTCGGCCCGCATGGTAGGTTGGGCCATGAACCAATCGCACGGCATAAAAGAACATGTGCCGGCCCACAGGGTGGTAAACCGGAACGGTTTGCTCACGGGAAAACATCACTTCGGGGGCACGAACGTGATGAAAGAATTATTGGAAAACGAAGGGGTCAGGGTAGAAGATGATAAAATAGTTGATTTTGCCCGCGTGTTCTGGGATCCACTGAAAGAATCAGGATCTTTTTAAATAATGGATTAATATTATAATTTTGTATGTAAGAATTTTTAAGGCCCCATATCCTTTTTTGGATTGGATGACTTTGTATACCGCGTTATACATGGCGTGGCATTTTTCATGTAAATAAACCCTTGATAGAAACAAGAAATAGGATGATGAGTTATACTAAAGAACAAGTGCTGTCTGTTTTACAGAACGTGAATTACCCGGGTAGCGGGAAGGACATAGTGGCCTTGGGCATGGTAAAAGACGTGGAAACCGAGGGCAAGAAAGTTTCATTTGTCTTGAAGGTGAAAAAAAGTAATGATCCCGTGATAGCTGCCGTGCGAAAGGCTTGTGTAAAGGCATTGAAAGCAGGGCTTGGCGAAAAAGTGCAAGTAGAAGGTAATATCAAATTGGAGGCTGAAACTACATACGATGAGAAAAAATCTTTGAACCAGGTAAAAAATATCATTGCCATTGCCTCTGGCAAAGGGGGTGTTGGAAAATCAACCGTTTCCGTGAACCTCGCGGTGGCCTTGGCAAAAATAGGATACAAAACCGGGCTAATCGATGCCGACGTGTACGGCCCTTCTATTCCCAAGATGTTCAATACCGAGAATGCCCAACCTCTTGCCAGGGAAGAAAGAGGGAAAACCCTCGTGGTACCGGTCGAGAAATACGGCGTGAAAATGCTATCTATCGGATACTTCGTGAAACCTACTGATGCCCTTGTTTGGCGTGGCCCCATGGCTACCAATGCCTTGAAGCAATTGATCAACGACGGCGACTGGGGCGAACTGGACTACCTGCTCATTGACCTGCCCCCCGGTACCGGTGATATTCATTTGACCATGGTACAGGAATTACCCGTGACAGGTGCTATAATCGTGAGCACGCCTCAAGAAATTGCACTGGCCGACGCGGTGAAAGGGATTAGCATGTTTGCCAGCAAAGGCATAGATGTGCCCGTGCTTGGACTGGTTGAAAACATGGCATGGTTTACACCAAAAGAATTGCCTGGTAATAAATATTATATTTTCGGGAAAGAAGGGTGCAAGAAATTGGCCAGGGAACGAAACATGCCTTTGTTAGGACAAATCCCTATCGAGCAAGGTATCATGGAATCTGGCGACAAGGGTACCCCCGTTGCCCTTGAGGACAACTCAACAGGAAGGGCTTTCGGGGAACTTGCCCATCAATTAAACCGTCAAGTCGAGGTGAGAAATACTACCATGGAGCCGACCCAACGGGTCGAGATCAAATAATAAACAAAAATAATTTTCCCATGAACCAAGAAATGAAAGAAAAAGTTAAAGTCACGCTGGATAAAATACGGCCATACCTGCAAGCCGACGGTGGCGATATCAAGCTTGTAAACGTGACCGACGACATGGTGGTCGAGGTTGAACTTACCGGGGCTTGCTCGGGTTGTCCCTTTAGCATGCAAACTTTGAAAGCCGGTGTGGAAATGACAATGAAAAAAGAAATCCCGGAGATTAAAGAGGTCGTTTCCGTGAAGGGTTAAACCCGGTATATAAAAAAAAACACTCACTTGGGAAAATATGTTTTTGATTTTCCAGTTATTCCTAATAAACATAACAGGATAGTCGCGTGCAGAAATTATCTAACGTTTTCGTTGTTTTGCTTGTAACCTTGATGTTCCTTGGTTTTTCTTCCTGTTCTACCAAGAAAAACACCTTGGTTACCCGGTCGTACCATAACCTTACCTCACATTATAACATATTTTTTAACGGGGAACAGGCTTTAAAAAAGGGGATTCGTAAAATTGAAGATTCTTACCAGGAAGAGTACACGAAATTACTGCCCGTTTTCAAATTTTCTGAAGTGGAAGACGTGGGAATGGTCAAGGGCGATATGGAGCGGGTAATCGATAAATCTACCAAGTTAATCGACAAGCATTCCATTACCGTGAAACCCAAGAAGAAAGGCGGGATTTTCGAACGAAAAAAATCTTTTTACAAGAAAAATGAATATAACAAGTGGGTAGATGATAGTTACCTTTTGATAGGTAAGGCACAATTTTATACCAGGGAATACCAAAAAGCCCTGGAAACCTTTACTTTTATTATTAACCGTTTTTCGGACGAGGATATAATAGAACTGGCCTGGTTGTGGCTTTTGCGTACACAAGTGGAAGAAAACAATTTTGGCGAGGCCAATAAATTGATCACCAAAATGAACAAGGATCGCTTGGTGAACAAAAAAAACCAAGGTTATTACCAAGCCATTATCACCCATTATTTCATTAAACGTGACAATTATGACGAGGCCATCGATCACGTGAAACGTGCCATTGAACATACCAGGGATAAGCACAAGGCCCAACGTTATACTTATATCCTGGCTCAACTACACGTGGAAAAGAAACAATATGTCAAGGCCACGGACTATTTTTCTGAAGTCATCAAGATGAACCCCCCGTACGAGATGAACTTTAATGCCCAAGTGAAAATGGCTGCCCTGATGGATGTTGACAAAACGAATAGCGACCGCGTGAAACGAGAATTGTTAAAAATGCTGGATGATGATAAGAACATCGAGTACCGTGATAAAATATATTATGCCCTCGCGCAGATAGCGTTTAAAGAAGGAAAGATCGAGCAGGCCATAAGGTATTATAAGAACGCGGCTAATGCCGGCATCGACAATACCAACCAAAAAGTTATGGCATACCTTGCCCTGGCAGATATCTATTTTTCCCGCTCAAATTATCCCATGGCAAAGGCTTATTATGATAGTACCAATGCATTTATTACCGAAGATTTTCCTGATTATCGAGAAATCGTTGTCAACACCAATAACTTGAATGACCTGGTGACGAACTTGAATGAAGTTCACCTTCAGGACAGTTTGCAAAAAATTGCCCGGATGAGCGAGGCTGAAAGGGAAGCCCTCATGTCGCGTTTGATAGAGGAATACCAGGAAAAAGAAAGGCTGCGAAAGGAGCGGGAAGCCATGGATCGGCAAGCACGATTGTACAACGGGCAAGACCAAAGTTACCAACAACAGCTAGGTGCCACGGGTAAATGGTATTTTTATAACCCGGCTTCTTTAAGTTACGGGCAATCAGAGTTCGAGAAAAAATGGGGACGGCGGAAACTCGAAGATAACTGGCGCCGCAAGAATAAGGAAACCGTGTCGGTTTCAGAAACCAGTGAAGAAGATATTGAAGAAAGTGAGGAAACGGGCGAAACGAAAGAAGAATTTAAGAAAACTGATAAACGTTATTACTTGCAAAACGTTCCTTTAACCGAGGAACAAATGGAACAATCGCACGAGAAAGTTGCCAATAGCTTGTTCAATGCCGGGAAGATATATCACGAGAGGTTAGGTAATAATGCCAAGGCTATCGGGATGTTTGAAGAATTGTTGGACCGTTACCCCCACGACGAAAAAGCCTTGCCGGCCATGTATAAACTTTACCTGATAAATAAGGAAGAAGGCCTGACGGACGAGGCTGAATTTTACAAGCAAAAAATTATTCGTGATTACCCGCACACGAATTATACCCGCGTGCTTGTGAACCCCAATTTTATCGAAGAGGTACAGCAAGAAGAAATGCAATTGAATAACCTGTACCGCGAAACTTTCGAGGCATATCAATCCGGCATGTACAACAAGGTTTTTTCAAATTATAAGCTGGCTAAAGCCAAGTATGCCGACACGGAATTGTTTCCACGGTTTACTTTTTTAAATATCCTGGCTAACGGACAGGAAGCGGGCAACCGGGTGTTGAAACAAGAATTGAACGAGTTTGTTAAATCAATAGCGGATGAAGAATTGATAGGACATGCCGAGAAGATACTTGCACGGATAGAAACTATTCAATTTGAACAGGCCACTACTGGTACAGATGAAATGGCCATGGAAACCGGGGAAAAAGATAAAGGGAAACAAAAAGAGGAAGCCGCCGAACAATTGTATACCTTCAACGATTCAACGGCCCATTATTTCGTGGCCGTCGTGAAAAACAGCGTGGACTTGAACCAGTTTAAATTCAACATTACTACATTTATCATTGATTTTTATGATTTGGATGATTTCGAGATTACTGACGAACCCCTTAACGAAACCTTCCGCAACGTGGTCGTGAAATCATTCGAGGCATCTGGTGCGGCCATGGAGTTCTTGCAAAAAATCGAAAAAGAAAAAAACGTGTTCGATGAATTTGACGCGAGCAACTATCAATATTTCGTGATTTCCGGGGACAATTACAAGAAGTTCTTGAAAGACAGGTCGCTGGCCGATTATTTTACTTTTTTCCGGCAGCATTATTAACATTACTTATGCACCTTTAAATGTACAATTTATAACGTTTTAAGCCCTTGGCAAGGCTATGCCAGAAAAAATATGGAAAAGATTTCTTTCTTTTTTTTGGCCCGCTAAAAATGGTTACATTGCAACAAACTGGTAACAAAATAAGCTTCTTATGAAGAAAATTAAAATATTATGGGTAGATGATGAAATTGATTTGTTGAAACC
>CAZKIR010000018.1:0-1287 GCA_964552835.1 uncultured Bacteroidales bacterium | reverse complement strand
GAGGATAAGGGCTACGGGGTAATACCCGTGAACAATGGCTATGACGCCATCGAGATGGTAAAGGAAGAGCGGTACCAGTTGATTTTTCTTGACGAGAACATGCCCGGCCTTAGCGGCTTGGAAACCTTGAACAAGATCAAGGCCTTTGCCCCTGAAATTCCGGTGGTAATGATTACCAAGAGCGAAGAAGAAAATATCATGGACCTTGCTATCGGGGCTAAAATTGCCGATTACCTGATTAAACCGGTCAAGCCCAACCAAATATTGCTCTCCATCAAGAAAAATGCCTTGAACCAGGAGTTGATAACCCAAAAAACCATGTCAGACTACCAGATGGAATTTGGGCAAATTAGCCAGTTGATTAACCAGGCATCTACCTATCAGGATTGGTATGATGTTTATAAAAAACTAGTATATTGGGAATTAGAATTGATATCCTCGCGTGATCAAGGCATGATCGAGGTATTTAAGATGCAGTATAGCGATGCCAATAACATGTTTTCGCGTTTTGTCCGTGAAAATTATGTAAGCTGGTTCCAAGATACCAGTGCCGAAAGGCCTTTGATGTCGCAAAATATTTTTAAAGAAAAAGTCTTTCCCCTCGTGGACCAGGGCGAGAAAACCGTTGTGTTGCTTATAGACAACCTGCGGTATGACCAATGGCGGACGATTTTCCCGCTCGTGAACGAATATTTCAAGGTCGAGCAAGACGAGCTATTTTTTAGTATCTTGCCCACGGCTACCCAGTATTCCCGCAACGCGATGTTTGCTGGCCTGATGCCTTACGAGATAAGCGAGCTATACCCGGACCTGTGGATTGAAGAGGAAGAAGAAGGGGGCAAGAACCTGAACGAGGAAGCCCTCTTGCAAGCCCACATGAAACGCCTGGGAAAAGACCTCAGGTTTTATTATCATAAAGTACTCCACTTGAACGAGGGCAAAAAATTGATGAACAATTACGCGCGCCTTTTGGAGAACCCGCTGTCCGTTATCATTTACAATTTCGTGGATATGCTCTCGCATGCCCGTACCGACAGGGAAATGATACGGGAACTGGCTGACGACGAGGCCGCGTACCGTTCCATCACGCGATCCTGGTTCGAACATTCTACCTTGTTCGAGCTTATCAAAGAACTTTCCCGGTTTAAGGTAAAATTGATCATCACAACCGATCATGGCTCTATCAGGGTGTTTAACCCCGTGAAAGTGGTGGGTGATCGCAAAACGTCCACCAACTTGCGGTACAAGACAGGAAAAAACCTGGACTACAAGGAAAAGCAGGTTTTC
>CAZKIR010000017.1:17488-19174 GCA_964552835.1 uncultured Bacteroidales bacterium | reverse complement strand
AGTGTTTTGTATAATATAAATATTTAACCACTAAAATAAGGGTAGTACCATTATTAAAAAAATGAGGGGCACCCATGATAGAACTTCATCATAGTCGTGCATGTGGTATTTCATTAGCATTTAATCCCCATTACCAGTACATCATCAATTTGGTCTATGTTCCCTTTCCATTTTTGGAAACGGTTATCGAGTATTTCCCTTTGTTTTGGCATGGGCTCGTTTTGGATGCTCACGAGCAACTCCCGCAATTGCTTGTATTTGAATTTTTGCCCGGTGTCTTCTGAAAATTGATCCGCGTAACCGTCAGAGAAAATATAATAGATATCGCCTTTTTGGATTTCCAGCTCGTGCATCTCGAAAGGTTTCTCCTTCACGTATTGGGCGATGGGCATGCGATCGCCCTTGATTTGCTCAATTTCCCCGTTCCGCAGGATATACATCGGGTTAAAAGCCCCGGCAAACTGCATTTTTTTCCGGTCCTTGTCAAAAATGCACAAGGCAATGTCCATCCCGTCTTTTGACTTTCGCTCACCGGATTTTTGGTGCAACATTTTTATTACTTGATCCCGTAACTGGTCAAGGATAAGGTTGGCATGTAAATCCTCCATCTTGTTCACGATCTCGGTAAGGAAAGCCACGCCCAGCATGCTCATGAAAGCCCCTGGCACCCCGTGGCCAGTGCAATCGGCGGCTACTACCACGAGCTGGTTGCCTTTCTCGTTTATCCAGTAAAAATCGCCGCTCACGATATCACGGGGTTTAAAGTAAATAAAAGAATCCGGGAAGGTTTCTTGCAGCAAGCGCTCGGGCGGCAACACGGCCGATTGGATTTTTTCGGCATACACGATACTATCGGTAATGCTCTTGTTTTGCTCGGCAATTTGGTCGCGTTGCGAGGTAATTTCTTCTTTTTGTTGCTCGATTTGTGCAGTGCGCTCTTTTACTTTTTGTTCCAGTACTCGTTTTTCATGGATTAGTTTTCTTTCCCGTATCTTGATGTACAGGTAAAGGCCTAATACGGCAAGTATCACGTAACCGATATAGGCCACCAGGGTTTTGTACCAGGGCGGTTTAATGGTAATTTCCATTGTAGTGCCTTGTTCATTCCAAACCCCTTCATTATTCGATCCCTTGATTACCAGGGTATAATGTCCCGGGGGGAGCGCGGTATATTGTGCCCGGCGGTTGTTGGCATCGGTGTAGTTCCAGTTTTTATCCAGGCCTTTTAGCATGTAGGCATAGCGGTTTTTGGCCGGGGCCGAGAAATCCAGGGCGGCAAACTCGAAGGTCAAAAAGTTCTGGTTATGGTTTAATACCAGTTGCTTTTTCTTGTATACCAAGCTGTCCATTTGAAATTCCTTGCCAAACATTTCCATCCGGGTTATTTGCAAGGGGGGCACGTGCCGGTTAAAGCTATCTGGAAAAAAGGTAAGGTAACCTTTCGTGGTCAAGAAGATCAACTCGTGGGGCGATCGGGTCAATTGCCGGGAACCTTCCCTAAAACTTCGTGTGATGAAATCTTCAGAGGTAAAGTAATTCTCGAATTCACGGTTTTCTATATCAAACCTGGAGAGGCCTTTTAAACTGGTTAGCCAAAGGTTGTTGTAGGGGCCTTTTACCACGTCGTTTAAAATGTTGTCTACCAAACCATTGCTATTGTTGTAGCGTTCAAAACTCGTGTCCGGG
>CAZKIR010000017.1:1468-17478 GCA_964552835.1 uncultured Bacteroidales bacterium | reverse complement strand
GTAGAGGCCGTTGTTGGTGTAAACCCAGGTGTTTTTCCCGTCCCTAAAAGTGTTACAAGCGCCCACTTCATCATTATAACCGGCAGTAAAAAAATCGGTTTGCAAGCTTGATTGTTTCACGCGGTAAAGTTTAGGAAGGATGGCAAACCACATGTCACCGGCACTGTCAGGCACGATGTTGCCATTTGCCAGCGAGGTGCCTTTTATCCTGTCATCAAACCCGTGTATTAGGCTTAGGTTTTCTTTGGCAGGATGAAAATAGAATATCCCGTTCGAGTTCCGTATCCAGAAATTGCCCCGTGGGCCCTTGGTCACGTATTTGATAAAATTCAGGTCTACCTCAGAGATGCTATTAATTTCCATCAAGGGGAAAAATTTGCCCGAGCTTTTTCCCGCCGGGTCGAAAGCCCGTATGCCATCCGGGCAAAAAAGCCAGTATTCCTGGTTATTGTCTTGCAATATATAGTTGGCCTTGTTTTTCAGGCTATCTTCATGGCCGTGGCTGATAGCCGGGATGTGTAAGTATTTATGAAAGGATTTCTTCTTTTTGTCAAAAAGGTAAATGCCATTATCAATAGATAACCATAGCCTTTCCTGATGGTCCAGGTACAGGTCGTTGAAGAAATAATCCTTGTCTTTGGCGTACGCGTTGTAATGGAAAAATTCATCGGGTATCGGGTATCTGTCTAATTGCTTGGTATGGTGGTTATACTTGTATAATTCATTTTCTGGCCCACGGTACCAGAAGTTGTCTTTTTTATCCCGTAGGATGGGGGCTTTACCGTACCGCTCAATGCCCAAACTGGTGTACTCGAAACGGGATTTTTGCAGCCTGTTCAATCCCTCGTAGGTGGCAATCCAAAGGTTCTCGGCCCCATCTTCGTACATGTGGGTAATCCGGTTATCGTATAGCCTGTTCTTGTTGTTGGCAAATACTTGCAAGATTTGGCCCGATTTCCGGTCTAACCGGTTCAAGCCATTATAGGTGCCTATCCATAGTTGTCCGTCCTGGTTTTCGAAAAGTGATAGGATAATATTGCTGCTGATTTGTTGGTTCCCTGCTGCTTCGGCATGATAGCGGGTATGGTTCCCGGTTATCAGGTCAATATTAACCAAGCCCCGCATGCTGCCTATCCAGAAATCCCCTTTTTTGTCTTGCATGAAGATCAAATGCTCGTCATCAAATCCCGTCCCGAACAATTTTTGATAATCCAGGGGGTACAGGGTAAAAGTTTGCTTTTTATCGTTAAAACAATCAATTCCTTCCGGGGTAAGCAGGCAAATTTGTCCTTTTTTGTTCACGAGAATGTCTTTGATCTGGTTAGAGGAAATATGGTTTTCGGGATGGTAGGAACTTAGCGAGCTTTTTTGGATCATGGGGCCGTCACCTTCAGAAACGGGAAAAACCATGATGCCGTAAAGGTTCATTTTGTCTGGCCCGGCATCGAGCCATTGTTCGGCCGAGTGGGAATTGTCTGTCACGAAGTGCAGGGAATAGGATCCCGGGGCAAGTTGCACCAGCCCGGCTTGCATTTTGTTTTTTCCAGCGCCCCCGGCGTGCCTGGCATCTTTTTCGGTCATTTTCCACAGCGTGTCTTTCCCCGAAAGGATAAAACCCTGGTCATAAAACGTGCCGCGATCCAGTTCGCCTGAAGAGATCACCAGGTATCTCCCGGGCTCGTGTACCCGAAAGCGGATCACCGTATCGGTGTTGTTGCCGATGTTTTGTAATTGGGCCATGGGTTTTTCCTGGTTCAGGTACTTGTTCAGGTATGCCTGAAAATTAAGGGGATAGGAGGAAAGATAATGCTGGAAATTTTTTATCTCGCCACTTTCCTTGTCCAGCATAAGTAAACCTTTTTCCCCGGGGCCAATCCATAGTTGGTGTTCATTGTCCTCGATAATTTTCGCGTTCAGGTCAAACCTTCTTTTCCGGATATTTTCGTAACCTGGCAGTACTTTTTCATTTTTGAAGGGCACGACATGATCATAATGCCGAAGCCAGAGGATACCCTCGCGATCCTGGTACATGTGGGTAATATCATTAAACATCAATCCCGAGGAATCTTCCTGGTTTTTCTGGAATAGTTTGTAATTGTAGCCGTCGTAACGATATAGCCCATCTCGGGTTGAAAACCACAAGAAGCCATGCGGGTCTTGGCATATGCCGGTAACAAACCCCAGGGACCGTCCGCTTTCGTCCGTGATTTTATCAAAGAGAAACAAGTCTTCTTGGCCGCGCGAAAAAAGTGAAAAAGCAATTAATATCAGGCAAAGAGTCAATTTTAATTTCATACCAGGCATTAAGCTATAAGTTTTGTAAAATCTTGATAAAATAATATCAGGCTAAAATTAACAATAGTTTCGAGAAAACGAAAACCATTGCCTTAAAAAACCTACCCAAGGAAGTGATAAATAGAAGTTAAAATGATGATAAGGCCTAATCCAATGTTCATGTAGGTCAACATGACAGAAAATTTTTTATTCAGGTCTTCGAAACGATTATTCAGGTCTTCAAAACGTTTGTCCACGGCTTCGAAACGATTATTCATGTCTTCAAAACGTTTGTCCACGGCTTCGAAACGTTTATTCATGTCCTCGAAACGTTTGTCCACGGCTTCAAAACGTTTGTCCATGGCTTCAAAACGTTTGTCCATCATCTCCAGGATCATCCGGATATCGTCTTTCGTGGCCAGCCTGTCTTCTTGAATGGATCGTAATTCAATAAATGTCTCGTACAAGATATTGGCCATTTCTTCTTCATCCTGGTTTCGGAAGGAGTTGATCTTATGTTCCCTTATAATACGCCGGATTCGTTCTTTTTCTAAAAGCATCGCGTAAGGTTTTATAATATACAAATATAACATTTTTTTAAATATAGTTATATGCATTTGTACAAGCACCTTCTTTTTATTTATTCTAAATAAAAATTACTGTTTTCCTCTATTTTACTTATCTAAAAATTTAGATACTTGAATAAGTAATTATATATTTGGTCACGAAAACCGGAACCCATGTATAAAAACATTATCATCACGATTTCCGTGGCCATCCTACTTTTGGTACTGGTACAAGTACTGCACGAGGAAGAATATTACAACCTGCACCTGGAAAAATTAAAGCAGGAATACGCCATGCAGCCTATCCCATCCGTGGATCACTCGAAGTTTGAAGTATTGCAGAAAGAGTTTGAAACCCCACAAGACGTTACCGAAGCATGCATATCTTGCCATACAGAGCGGCACAAGGAAGTTATGTCGTCTTCGCATTGGAACTGGGAACGGGTAGCCTATATCGAGGGGCGCGGCATCGAGTACGTGGGCAAGAAAAACGTGCTGAACAATTTTTGTATCGGTGCCAAAACCAACGAACAGGCATGTGCCAAATGCCATATTGGTTTCGGGATGACCAATGATAAGTTTGATTTTAAAAATGCCCGCAACGTGGATTGCATGGTGTGCCATGATAATAGCGAACAATACCTGAAGGGTTCTGCCATGGCCGGGTATCCCGCCCGCTCCGTGAACCTTGCCCAAGTGGCCCAGAGCGTGGGCCAACCCTTGAAAAGCAATTGCGGGGTGTGCCATTTTTACAGTGGCGGTGGGAACAACGTGAAACATGGCGACCTGGAAGAAGCCCTCTTGGCAACTGAACGGGAGGTAGACGTGCACATGGCTGCTAATGGACTGGACATGAAATGCGTGGCGTGTCATACAGCTGAAAATCACCAGATGCTTGGAAAATTGTATTCTGTTTCGTCTGAAGACATCAACCGGGCCACCTGCGAACAATGTCATGGCAATACCCCTCATTTTGACAATATCCTGAACCGCCATAACGCGAAAGTATCTTGTCAGGCATGCCATATTCCCGTGTACGCTAAGGTGAACCCCACCAAGATGCGGTGGGAGTGGTCGGCCGCCGGGAAATTGCGCGAGGGAAAACCTTTTCATCTTGATACCCTGGGCGAGTATCATGCCTACCTTTCCACCAAAGGGAAATTTTACTTGGAAAGAAACGTGACACCTGATTATATTTGGTTTAACGGTACCGCTGATCATTATCTTGTCGGGGACACCATAAAATCTGTTCCCGTGAACGTGAACACCTTGTTCGGTTCACATGGTGATCCCGGATCTAAAATTGTACCTGCCAAAATTCACACGGGCGATCAGATATACGATAAAGTGAATAACATGCTTATCCAGCCTAAGCTTTATTCGCCCGAGGAAGGTGACAGTGCCTTTTGGAAAGAATTTAGTTGGGACAAGGCGGCCCGGGCAGGTATGCAAAGGGTTGGCCTGCCATATAGCGGCGAATATGGTTTCGTCGAAACCCGCATGTACTGGCCGGTGAACCATATGGTGGCCCCGGCTGAAAAGGCGGTAGGCTGTGCCGAGTGCCATACCCGTGAGAACGGTCGGTTGGCAAGCCTCACGGGTTTTTACTTGCCAGGGCGCGATCGGAACAAACATGTTGATAATTTCGGGATTGGTTTATTGATACTATCCCTGCTGGGCGTGTTTGGCCATGCAGCGGGGCGTATCGTGACCGCGATCCGGAAAAAGGAAGTGGATACCCAGGTAATTGATTATGATTAACCATCTTGATATGCAAAAAAAATATATTTACAAGCAATTTGAACGCTTTTGGCACTGGACACAGGCGGCCTTGATTATTTTTCTTGCCATTACCGGCTTTGAAGTACACGGTTCGCTCCAGGTTTTTGGTTTTGAGCAAGCAGCCCGGTTTCACAGGGTAGCCTCTTTGGGTTTGCTCGGGCTTATCGTGTTTGCCATATTTTGGCATGTTACCACGGGCGAGTGGAAGCAATATATTCCTACTACCAAGGATTTAAAAGCCCAAATCCTGTATTACACCAAGGGGATGTTCAAGGGGGAAAAGCACCCCACGAAGAAAACCGGGCTAAGCAAATTAAACCCCTTGCAACGGATCGTTTACCTCTCGTTCAAGATCGTGCTCGTGCCCATCACGGTCATGTCGGGTATTTATTACATGTTTCATAAAACCATTGATCAAAATGATATCGTGGTCATTAGCAAGATGAAGCTGGAATCCATCGCGAACTGGCATACCCTGGCCGGTTTTTTGTTAATGGCCTTCCTGGTGGTACACGTGTACATGACGACCACGGGGCACACGGCCACCTCTAATATCAAAGCCATGATAACCGGGTATGAGGAACTGGAAGAGGAGGAGGAAAGCACACCCGAAAATTCGGAATTAGGAAACGAAGTAAAACAAAAATAAACATTTCTATGAAGCCCAAACCATTCATGAACCCTTACCTTGCCGGCTTTATCCTGGGAATGGTCTTGTTGTTCACCATTTATGTTACTGGTCGCGGACTGGGGGCCAGCGGGGGGGTAAAAAGCGTGGTAATGGCCGTGGTAAAGAACACGGCCCCCGATCACTACGGGAACACGGCGTATTATCAAAGTTATGAACACCAACATCCCAGGGGCACCTTGAATTCCTGGTTATTTTTCGAAATTTTAGGGGTCCTGGTAGGGGCGTTTTTCTCGGGCGTGATGTCGCGCCGGGTGGGGCTTACCCTGGAAAGGGGGCCGCGGGCTGCCCGGGATACCCGGATCGTGGCCGCCCTGGCAGGCGGCGCCTTGTTTGGTTTTGGCTCACAGCTAGGGCGTGGTTGCACCAGTGGTTCGGCCCTTAGCGGGATGGCGGTCATGTCCATGGGGGGGATTCTTACCATGCTGGCGATATTTGGCTCGGCATACGCGCTGGCGTATTTTTTCAAGAAACTTTGGCTAAAATATTAAGATTATGGGACCATTAGTACCAACTATCATATCCAGTGAGTTAAACCTTGTCGTGGCCTTTATCGTGGGCCTGGGCTTTGGTTTTGCCCTCGAGCAAGCCGGGTTCTCTTCCACGAAAAAGCTCGTGGGCCTATTTTACGGTTATGATTTCACCGTGCTTAAGGTATTTTTTACAGCAGGCGTCACGGCCATGATCGGGGTTTTGTTGCTCGGCCACTTTGGCCTGTTGGACCTTGACGTAATTTACGTGAACCCAACCTTTTTACCGTCTGCTTTGGTAGGCGGGGCTATCATGGGAGCCGGGTTTATCGTCGGGGGCTTTTGCCCGGGCACTAGCATGTGTGCGGCCGCTATAGGAAAAATTGACGGTATGGTGTTCGTGCTGGGTTCTTTGCTTGGCATTTTTGCCTTTAACGAGGCCTATCCCTTGCTGAAAGATTTTTACATGGCCGGAAACCGCGGCCCCGTGCGCCTTGACAAAGCCCTGGGCATGTCGCCCTGGCTATTGGCTTTTTTGCTTACTTCCGTGGCGGTCATGGCTTTCTATTTTACCCAACTTATTGAAAATAAAGTAAACCAACGAACCACCACCTATTCCCGTGATACGGTTGTACGTAATGGCCTGGCCGTTTTGACCGCTTTCGTCATTATCGGGATCGTGGTCGTGACACCAAATCGGGAAGAGAGGATCTATAACCGGGTGGCCGAGGCAAAACGCCAGAAAAAATGCGTGTTCCGTGAAATTGATTCCGACAAGCTGGCCTACGAGATTACCCATAACCATTACAAGATGAATATTATTGACGTGCGGCCGCCGGTAGAATACGAGAAATACCACCTGCCCCTGGCCATAAATATTCCTTTGGACAGCATTATGAACCGGGAATGGTGGAGTTATTTCAAGCAAGATTACAAGACTAATGTATTTTACGCGGACAATGATACCATCGTGAAAAAAGCTTGCTTGCTGGCCCGTTTTATCGGGGATTCGGAGAATTTTATCCTCGATGAGCCGGCCACGGCCTTCCGGGCTAAATTTTATATGCTGGAACCACCTGATCCGGATGCCCCAAAAGAAATACGGAATATTTACGAGTTCCGTTACCAGGCCGCCCAGAAAATGGAAGATCTGGTAGAAAAACTCAAGAACCTGAACCAGCCGGTGAAAAAGGAGGTGCGGCAAATACAAGGTGGGTGCAGTTAGTGTCTTTTTGAAAACGTTAAAGGGAGCTTAGAGCCACTATTTATATAATTTACACGGGGCTAGACTATACGCGAGGATGAAGTTCTGATCTTGAGCGATGAACCGTATCCTGCCATTGTAACAACTATATGTTGAGATACACGTAGTTTCTTGCTAATAATTCTATATTCCCACCTCTAAAGAAAACATCTCCATACCATTATTGTTATCTTTGAAAGAATTTTAATAGTATGGCACTTGATAAGGGGCATGTTGGCGGACAAGCGGATCAAAAGAACTATGGACGGGCTTTTGCTATTGGCATAGGGTTGAACGTAATTTTCGTGGCCATTGAAATATTTTACGGGCTGTTGGCCAATTCTTCAGCCCTGCTCGCTGACGCTGGCCACAATACCGGGGATGTATTGAGCCTGGTATTTGCCTGGACGGCTACCTGGTTGGCCACTATTAAACCCAAGGGAAAATATACTTACGGTTTGCGTAAAACCACCATCCTGGTGTCTATTTTAAACGCCCTCTTGCTTTTCGGGGCCGTGGCGCTGATAGCCCGGGACGCGATTGGAAAGTTGCAAGATCCCTCGCCGGTGGCCGGCACCAGGGTCATGATTGTCGCTGGTTTTGGCATTATCATTAATACTATAACCGCCTTGCTTTTCATGAAAGGCCAAAAACAAGACTTGAACATCAAGGGGGCCTTCCTCCACATGGCCGCGGACGCCGGGGTATCCTTGGGCGTGGTGATAGCCGGGTTGCTTATCCATTTATCAGGCTTGTATTGGATTGACCCGCTTACCAGTTTTTTAATTATCGCCGTGATTGTATGGGGTACCTGGCGTTTGTTTATTGATTCAATAAATTTGGCCTTGGATGCCGTGCCCGGGCATATTAACATTGGGGAAGTACGGGATTTTTTGTTGGAAAGAAAAGGGGTAGCTGGTATACATGACTTGCATGTATGGGCCATGGGCACCACCCGGGTAGCCCTCACGGCCCACCTGGTAATGCCCGGGGGCGCGAATGATGACTTTATTGCCCGCCTACAGGACGAGCTACAACGAAAATTCGGGATCGGGCACACCACTTTTCAAGTAGAAAATGAACAAATTGAAAGAAATAGCGCGAACGGGTGTGGGCAATAATGCCATGTAAAGCCTGTATGGGCACCTTTCCTTTTTTTATGAAGAATACATTGTATATTGTCCATGTAAGCCGTTTTGAAAAAAAATATTTCGTTTTTCCAGAATATTTTATATTATTGTCACTGTAATTTAACTAACTATTAACTAACTAAACGGACCATAAGTTCATAAGGGGGGACTCTATTATGCAAGCGTGTGGTAACAATGTATCACGGCATGTGATAGCCCTTGCCATGTTTCTCGTGGTTTTTCATGCTTTTGTTTTTTCTCAGCCAAAACAAATGATTTTTGAAAACCTTTCAGACGAGGATGGTTTGATCAGTAACCAGGTCATAACCATTTTCCAGGATTCCCGGGGATTTATATGGCTTGGCACGTCTACCGGCTTAAGCCGTTTTGATGGATATCAGTTCGAAAATTTCGAGTACGGGCCGGATAACCCGAACAGCTTGATAGGCAAAGAAGTACGACAAATCAGGGAAGATTCTCTCGGTTACTTGTGGATTGCCACAAACGGGGGCTTGAACATGTACCACCCGGGCAAAAATACATTTACCCGCTACACGAACGACCCTTCTGACCCGCGTAGTCTTTTAGCTAACCACGTGAATTCAATTTTTATTGACAGCCTGCAAAATCTATGGGTCTGTGGTCCTTCTGGCTTGCAATATTTTGACCGTCAATCACAAAAGTTTTCTGTTTTTCCCCCCGATTCGTTTACAGGTTATCCCATGGACAACATGGAGATCAGAAACATTTGGTTCAATCACGATAAAAAGATCATGTGGGTTTTGCCCATGCCTGAGAAAGGAATTTTCAAACTTGATTTGGTAAAGGGTGAAATCAGTTTAGTGCCTGTTCCAGGTTTTGATAAGTGGCAAGATAAACAATTGTTCCGCACGGGCCGGGATAGGCTTTTTATTTTGCAATATGATGGGCTCCTGGTAGAATTCATGGGGAAAGGAAAGATAAAAACCTTATTGGGACCGGAAGACTACCCTGAAGCCGTGGATGGAATGGTATTCCAAACCCTGGCGAAGATAGGCGATAAGATTTGGATAGGGAGCAATGAAGGCCTTTATATTTTTAATCCTGAAAACAGAAAATTTGACCTGCTTACTCATGAAAAAGGGTATCCTGAGGGGATTTCAAGCAGCAACGTGCAAGATATCCTTGTTGGCAAATTTAATAGCATATGGTTGGCCAATCTTGAAGCTGGTGTTGACGTGTGGCACCGCGACAAGCAAAAGTTCAAATCCCTTTTTTATCAGCAGGATGACGAGAACAGCCTGTCCGCGGGGGGCATCTTGTCCATCACCGAAGCAAGGGATGGCCATATTTGGATTGCCTCAGATGGCTATGGCCTAAATCGGCTTAACCCGAATAATGGCCATATTAAACATTTCGTGCATGATCCGGATAATCCTGGCAAATCCTTTAGCAATAACTCGGTGTTAGCTGTAGAAGAAACCCTTGGCTTAATTTTTACAGGCCACTGGGGCGGTGGGCTTACCCGGTATAACCCGGCCAGGGAAATTTTCCGCGTTTACCGGCACCGGCCCGGCAACGAGAACAGCCTCCCATCTGATAATATTTGGCATATACACGAATCTTCCGATGGGCGCTTGTTGATCGCGACCTTTAAAGGAGGTGGCCTTTCCTTTTTCGATCCCAGGAATGGCAGCTTTGAAAATTACCTTCATGATCCCGATGATCCCTCTTCGCTAAGTGACAATTATTGTTATTACGTGTATGAAGACCGTCAGGGTACGGTGTGGGTAGGCACGGCCGGACATGGATTGAACCGGTTTCACCGGGAATCCGGGACGTTTTTGCATTACCTGCCCGACAAAAAGGTGCCAGGTTCGCTTAGCCAAAAAACGGTCACCACTATTTATGAGGATACCCGCAACCGCTTCTGGGTGGGCACGGCGGCCGGGCTTAACCGTATGGACCGGCAGAAGGGGACGTTCAAGATATACTACAAAAAGGACGGCCTGGCCGATAATGCCGTTCGACATATCATGGAAGATAACAAGGGGACATTATGGGTTACCACGGCCAACGGACTTTCCAGGTTCGTTCCGGAAAAAGAAGGATTCAAGAACTACTCCCGGGCCGATGGTTTATTGAACAAGGAATTTTTATCCGGGAGCGGGTGTGTTACTTCTGATGGATTTGTCTACCTCGGGGGGCGAAAAGGTGTCAACTATTTTCACCCGGATAGCATGAAAAAAAACACCGTGTCACCAGAAGTAGTTTTTACTGGTTTGAAAATTTATAACCAACCCGTGGGTATCGGTGATTCTATCAATAATAGAATTATCTTAAAAGAATCCATACTGGTGGCGGATACCTTGATTTTGACCTACCGGGAAGATATTTTTTCCTTGTCCTTCGCGGCCCTTCATTACCTTGCCCCCATGAAAAACCAATACAAGTACAAGTTGGAAGGTTATAACGACAAATGGATAAGCACGGGCGCTGACCATCGTTTTGCCACCTATACCAACCTGGAGCCTGGCGAATATACCTTCCGGGTAATAGCCAGTAACAACGATGGTATTTGGAACAAGGAAGGGGCTTCCATGGCTATCATCATCATGCCACCGTGGTGGCAAACCTGGTGGTTCAGATCATTGGTCACGGTATTTCTGATTGGCAGTCTTATTGCCTTGTATTTTTGGAGGGTACATTCCTTGAAAACCCGGCAGCGGGAGTTAGAACAAAGCGTGAGCGAGCGTACGGCAGAGCTGGAAGAAGCTAATGCCGAATTAATTGAACAGAAAGAAGAAATATCTCAACAGAAGATGGCTATATCCGAACAAAACATGGTGTTGAGAAATCAAAAGGAAGAATTACAGGTAGCGGCAGACGAGATAAATGCTGCCGCGCAATCCAAAATACGGTTTTTCATGAACGTCTCGCACGAGTTCCGTACCCCTTTGACATTGATACTTGGCCCTTTGGAGACCATCATGCAAAAAACAAAAGAACCCTTTGTCCAGAACCAGCTCCTGGTGGTGCATCGTAATGCCAAGCGGCTGCTAAGGCTGGTGAACCAACTACTGGACTTAAGAAGACTGGAGACAGGTACCATGAAGTTGCATGCGAGCAAGGACGATATCGTGTTGTTCCTGAAAAATATCCATGAATCCTTTCAATACCTCGCCAAGCGGCACCGTATTAAATATGAATTTATATCCGGGCTGGATCAATGGTATACCTGGTTTGATCATGATATCATCGAAAAAATGATTTATAACCTCTTGTCCAATTCTTTCAAGTTTACACCCGACGGGCATTCCATTAGCTTGTCTGTTGAGAAAGCACCATTAAATGAAGGCGACCCCTTGTGTGCCCACCTGGAAGGCAAAAGCATATCGCCCCGGGAGCAAGGGTTGTTAATTATCAGGGTGAAGGATACTGGCACGGGGATAGACCCTGAATTTATCAACAAAATTTTCGAACGATTTTATACGTACCAGGACAAGACCATCAGGAAAAAAAGCGGCACCGGCATAGGCCTGGCCCTCACGAAAGAACTGGTAGAAACCCACCACGGGGATATCAAGGCGAAGGAAAACCTTGACCAGGGGGCCGAGTTTGTCGTCAGGCTATTGGTGGGCAAAGATATCTTGGAACCTTCCCAAGTTGGGCAACAAAAAGAAAATGTAAAAATTGACAAATACCCCCATATTACTGACAATATTGAAGACCTCGAGAACCCCGTGGAAGTAGAACAGTGGGCACCTGCCAACGCGAGAAAAGTACTCGTGGTTGACGATAACCCGGATATCCGGATGTATATCAGGCAAAACCTTGGCCAGGAGTTCTTGATCCAAGAGGCCGGCAACGGGGAAGAAGGGTTGGAAAAAGCCCTGGCAGAAATCCCCGATTTAATTATCTCGGATGTGATGATGCCCCGGGTAGACGGGATAGAATTTACCCGGATGATTAAGCTTAATGAACATTCTAGTCACATACCCGTGGTACTCCTCACGGCAAAAACCTCCGAAGAAAGCCAGTTGGAAGGATTAGAAACAGGGGCAGATGATTATATCATGAAACCCTTCAGCATAGAGGTATTAAAGGTAAGGGTACATAATTTGATTGAAACGCGCGAAAAACTCAGGGAACATTTTATCAAAGACCCATTGGCCAGGCCCGAAAAATATACGACCAACGAGGTCGACAGGAATTTCATGGACAAGATGGAGAAAATCATTGAAGAAAATATGGGCAGTTTGGATTTTGGCCCGGAAGGGCTCGCGCGCGAGATGGCCATGAGCCGTACCCTTTTATACATGAAAATGAAAGCCCTCACGGGCGTTACGGTGAACGATTACATTAAAACTATCCGGCTGAATAAAGCAGCCAAGTTATTACTGGAACAAGAGGTTCCTGTTAACGAAGTGGCCGAGATGGTGGGGTTCAAGAACCCGAAACACTTTTCAACGGCCTTTTCCAAGCAATTTGGCCTGCCCCCCAGCCAGTACGGTAAGAAAAAGGGTAACCTGGACAGTTGAGTTTTTTTTGGAAGGAAGTTTTTAAGGTGCTAGACCAAAAAGACCGGGAACGGGACCCGATCCCGTTCATGGAATTAATTGGGCTGTATACGTGATGGTATATCTCCTAATACACTTGGCGAAGAAGGGGGGCATTAAACAATGATTAACCAATTTTCCATTGGTTTCTATTTGTCCAAAAAAGTTTTTCTACGTACATATCTCCCATTCCTGAACGGATAATAACCCAATTTGAATGCAAAGAAACCCCTTTGGGGGCCATCCCGGTTATATTTGTGGTGTAAAGCTAGTAAAATTATGATCAAGACTTTAATCTATAAAATTATCAGATACAAGCAATACATTATTGAAATGGCTATAATCATTTCATTTGGCATTGTAACGGCCTTATGGTTATTTGCTGTTTTTTTTAACTAAATCAAAACTTTTTTTAACTAAACAACCAAGACTATGAAAAGAAAATCTATTTTTTTATTGTTATTTGTTTTTGGAATGCTACAGGCGCTTTGGGCCACCAAGCTCGTTGAGGTTAAGGTGGTAGACAAAGACTACCTGATGATCCATTTTAAAGACGGGGATGTTGAATTCGTGGATGATGGCCTTGGCGAACATGCCTACGGTGGGCATCATAATGATGCGAGTAATTGCGAGGCCGTGTATTATGGTACAGCCCTAAGCACCACTGCGGCTACAAACACCGGGAACTGGACTATCAAATCGAGTAATGATGGTAATTACGGCAGCGGTGGGCGAAACCCGAACAATTGCTACCGTAAGTCAAAGCTCAACGGTATGGCACAAGAAGAGTGGGGTGGTAGTGATTATGATTATGATCATACCATGGAGCATTTTATCTACTTGCGTTTGCCTTCCTCACTCCAGCAAGGTAATTCCTATACCCTCGAAATCAACGGGAATACTAACACGGATATTACTTCCGAATCATTTACCTTTGATATATTTAACAGCCGTTCGGAAGCCGTGCGGGTGAACCTGGTTGGCTATACCACGAAAATCGAGAAAAAGGCCGCGGATCTTTACATGTTCCTGGGTGATGCTGGTACCCGTGACTACTCAAGCTTCGAGGGCAACAAGGTGTATGTTTATGATGTTAATAGCCAAACCTCCCAGGAAGTGGGCACGGTTTCATTCTGGAAATCCAGTTCAGGCGAGGCTCAAGGCTATAACCTCACGGGATCGGATGTTTGGCGAGCCGATTTTTCCGGTTTTAACAATCCTGGTACTTACCGGGTAGCTATTGAAGGCGTGGGGTGTAGCGAAGATTTTGTTATTGATGGGGCTGCCTATTACGACCCATTCAAGGTATCCGTGAAAGGGTATTATTACATGCGCATTGGCGAAGACATGAGCCAGACCCCCGTGCCGCGGCAACCCAGGTATATTCCTGGCGTGGATCCATCTGATTGCAAGGTATACATTACCACCATGCACCCTCACCACCCCGACTGGGGATCTTTTTCAAGCGGTGATGCATGGGACAACCCGGATGACTGGAAATCCTACATGAAGTCTGGCAGCCCCACCAATCCCAATGCCATTGGTGGGCACAGCGATGCCCTTGACTGGGACCGCCACCTGGGCCACGTGGCAAATGCCTGGGACATGCTATTGTCTTTTATCCTTACGAACGGGGCTATTTCTGATGATAACCTGGGCATAGCCGAAAGCGGCAACGGGATTCCCGATATTCTTGATGAAGCGCGGAACGAGATTGATTTCTGGTTAAACCTGCGCGATGGTGAAGGGTATTCTCATGGATTGACCAACCCCAACGGGAGCAACGAGTTGTTCCAAGCTGGGAACACGGCCATGGCAGCCTGGGCCAACGCGGTCAATGCGGCGATGTTGTCGAATTGTTTCAAGATTGACGGTAATACTTCCCTCATGGAACATTACCGTGACGAGGCCATCGCGGCATTTAGCCACGCGAACAACCAGATGCTTGACAATATACTTACCCCTGGTATCTCCGATCATAAAGTAAGGGGCCGCGACATGAAAATGATGGCCGCCGCTTATCTTTATAACGTGACAGGGGATACCCAATACGAAACGGCCATGAAAAACGAGTGTGTTGTAACAGGCAATACCTCGGAGATCAAAAATGGAAGTCATAACCAAATCTGGGGCGTGGCCGCGTACCTCTTGACCGATCAACCGGTTAATCATTCTACCCTCTACAACAACATGAAGCAATCGGTTATTTACCAGGCAAAGAACAAAGAAGCGAACTTCTCGAATTCCAGGCCATCGCGCCGTGCTACAGATAACCAAACCGGGTATTTCTGGACCAACCAAGACGTGCACCGTAGCTTGGTTGCCCATGCGGTAGCTGATAATTCGACCGACAAGCAAGTGCTTGGCGATGCCCTGGCACTGGAAGCGGATTTTGGCCTGGGAAGAAACCCCTTGAATATTATTTACATGACCACGGCCACCACGAGCCTTGAATCTAAACGTAGCATCGAGAACGCTTATACCTCGGGCCGTGATGATGGTTCGGTTGGACTGCACCCTGGTCATACACCTTATCTTAACCATGATGATTGGTTTCCAGGTATGGTCATGGGCCGGCCAAGCTGGATGACCGACAAATGCTATCCCTCTTTTGGTGATTGGCCAAAAGCCGAGGGATATTTCAATACCCGTTACGTGTGGGCCCATGCAGAATTCACCCCGCGCCAAACCATGCGCGGTAAAATGGCCCTGTATGGCTACTTGTATGGATTAGGCGGGGTATCTGGAGATCCAGGTGTTACCTATACCCTCACCACCAACGCGAACAACGGTTCTGTAACCCCATCAGGCGGCACGTATGATGAGGGTTCCAGCGTACAACTTACTGCTGATCCCGATAATGGGTATGAATTTGATTCTTGGAGCGGCGACGCGAGTGGCACTTCCAACCCCATTACCATTACCATGGACAGTGACAAAGAGGTTACGGCCAATTTTACAGTTGTTCCTACTTATACACTTACCGTAACAAATGGTACAGGTGATGGCGATTATGCAGAAGGAAATGTAGTGGATATTATAGCCGATGCCGCTCCAAGCGGACAGGCATTTGCTGGATGGATAGGTGATATTAGTTATGTAGACGATGCTAATAGTGCAAGTACTACAGTAACCATGCCCGCCAGTAATGTAAGTGTAACAGCGAGTTATGAAAGTGTGCCTACTTATGCCCTTAGCGTAACTAACGGTTCAGGCGACGGGGACTATGCAGAAGGGATTGTGGTTGACATTACCGCGGATGCGGCACCGAGTGGGCAACAATTTGCCGGGTGGACCGGTGATATTAGCCACCTGGCCG
>CAZKIR010000017.1:0-1458 GCA_964552835.1 uncultured Bacteroidales bacterium | reverse complement strand
GCGAGCACAACGGTCACCATGCCTGCCTCCGATGTTACGGTTTCTGCTTCTTACGAGGAAGCCACCGTGGACAATTGCGGGGAAGTATTAAATTATAACTTCGAAGATGGCATGACCCACTGGACAAATAATGGCAATAGCGCGACCACTAGCGATGCCTATGCCGGCAGTGCGGCATTGAAAACCGGTACCGGAGAAGGCGGCGTGCATTATGGCAGCTTGATTAGCGTGGGGAGCAACACGGATTATGATTTTAGCGTGTACGCGAAAACCGATGGCTCTCCTTCCTGGGCTGGAATAGGCCTTGATTTTCTTGATGCCAGCGATGTCGAAGTGGGTGAAACCTCGGTTTCTTCTTTTTCTACCTCTTATCGGCAAGAATCCTTAACGGGTACGTTGCCGGATGGAACAGCCAAGATACGTATATGGACATGGAAAACCGGTAGCACCGGTAGCTTGTTTATGGATGATGTTTGCCTGACGTTAAGTGGAGGTACAGTTACTACTTATGTCTTATCCGTGACCAACGGCTCAGGCGACGGGGATTATGCAGAAGGCACGGAAGTGGATATAGTAGCTGATGCAGCACCTAGTGGCCAGCAATTTGCTGGTTGGACAGGCGATGTTACATACGTGGCCGATGCCAACAGCGCAAGCAGCACGGTCACCATGCCGGCAGCCAATGTTAGCGTAACGGCCAGCTACGAGGACATTCCTGTTAACACTTATACATTGTCAGTAACCAACGGCTCAGGCGATGGCGACTATGAAGAAGGTACCCTGGTAGATATAGCAGCCGATGCTGCCCCAAGTGGACAGCAGTTTGCAGAGTGGACAGGCGACGTGAGCCACGTGGCCGATGCCAACAGCTCGAGTACCACGGTCACCATGCCCGCTTCAAACGTGAGTGTTACGGCTTCCTATGAAAATATTCCGGATGGCCTGGCCATACCCGGCAAGATAGAAGCCGAAGATTATTCCGCCATGAGCGGTATACAAACGCAAGCTACCTCCGATGACGGTGGGGGAGAAAACGTAGGTTGGGTTGATGTTGGCGATTGGCTGGATTATGATGTGGATGTTGCCACGGCAGGAGACTATAACGTGGAATTCAGGGTTGCCTCCTTGTCAAATGGTACCAGATTTGATTTGAAAAACGGTAGTACCGTGTTGACTTCTGTTGATGAACCAGCTACTGGTGGCTGGCAAACCTGGACATCCGTGACCAAGACCGTAACCCTCCCGGCCGGTGTGCAAACCCTTCGGATTGAAGCTACTGGTGCCGGTTGGAACATAAACTGGATGGATTTCACGGAAACCACTTCCCCCACAACCTATAGCCTTAGCGTAACCAATGGTTCGGGCGACGGTGACTATGAAGAAGGTACCCTGGTGGATATATCAGCCGATGCGGCACCCAGTGGCCAACAATTTGCCGGATGGACGGGCGACGTGAGC
>CAZKIR010000016.1:11885-19265 GCA_964552835.1 uncultured Bacteroidales bacterium | reverse complement strand
ATCGCCGCAACCTGGCAGCCGGCCAAAAAGGCCTTTCCATCGCCTTTGACCTGGCCACCCACCGGGGCTATGATTCCGATCACCCGCGGGTGCTTGGCGATGTGGGAAAAGCCGGGGTAGCCGTCGACTCGATAATGGACATGCAGGTATTATTTGATCAAATCCCCCTGGATGAAATGTCCGTTTCCATGACCATGAACGGGGCCGTCCTGCCTGTCATGGCCTTTTATATCGTGGCTGGGCTTGAACAAGGCGTGAAGCTGGAACAACTCACGGGCACCATTCAAAATGATATCCTAAAAGAATTCATGGTACGAAATACCTATATTTACCCGCCCGATTTTTCCATGCGTATCATCGCAGACATTTTCAAGTACACTTCCAAGAACATGCCCAAGTTCAATTCCATTTCCATCTCGGGATATCACATGCAGGAAGCGGGCGCTACCGCGGATATAGAGATGGGCTATACCCTGGCCGACGGGTTGGAATACTTGCGCACCGGCATTAATGCGGGAATGGATATTGATGCTTTTGCCCCTCGCTTATCATTTTTCTGGGGCATTGGCATGAACCATTTCATGGAAATAGCCAAGATGCGGGCTGCCCGGATGCTTTGGGCCAAGATCGTGAAACAGTTCAACCCGAAAAACCCTAAATCCCTGGCCTTGCGTACCCACTCGCAAACCTCGGGCTGGAGCCTTACCGAGCAAGACCCCTTTAATAACGTGGCCCGCACTTGTATCGAGGCCATGGCTGCTGCCCTGGGGCATACCCAATCGCTGCATACCAATGCCCTGGACGAGGCCATCGCCCTGCCCACGGATTATTCAGCACGAATTGCCCGCGACACGCAACTCTACTTGCAGGAAGAAACCGGGATTACAAGATCCCTTGATCCCTGGGCCGGTTCCTATTACGTGGAAAGCCTTACCCACGAGCTGGCCCACAAGGCCTGGGCGCATATCCAGGAAATCGAAGGACTGGGCGGCATGGCCAAGGCCATTGAAAGCGGTATCCCAAAGATGCGTATTGAAGAGGCGGCCGCGAGAAGGCAAGCCCGGATCGACTCGGGCAAGGAAACTATCGTGGGCAACAATAAATACCGCCCCGGGAAAGAAGACCCGATCGAGATTTTAGAAGTGGATAACACCGCCGTGTTAAAGGCCCAGGTACAACGACTGGAAAAATTACGGGCTGAAAGGAATAACGAAGACGTGCAAAAAGCATTGGCAGCCCTTACCAAATGTGCTGAAACAGGAGAAGGCAACTTGTTGGAACTTTCTGTTGAAGCAGCCAGGAAAAGGGCTACCCTGGGTGAGATAAGCGATGCTTGCGAAAAAGTGGCAGGGCGCTACAAGGCTGTTATCCGTTCTATCAGCGGCGTATACTCCTCAGAAAGCAAGGATGATAAAACCTTTCAGGAAGCAAGGGAACTGGTGGACAAGTTTGCCAGGCTAGAAGGACGCCAGCCCCGTATCATGATAGCAAAAATGGGGCAAGACGGGCACGACCGGGGGGCGAAAGTGGTTTCGACCGGTTATGCGGATATTGGGTTTGACGTGGATATTGGCCCCTTGTTCCAGACACCCGGGGAAGCTGCTAAACAAGCCGTGGAAAACGACGTGCACGTGCTGGGCGTATCAAGCCTGGCGGCCGGGCACAAAACCCTGGTACCAAAAGTGATGAAAGAACTCAAGACACTTGGGCGCGAAGACATCATGGTCATCGTGGGCGGGGTAATCCCGGCCCAGGATTATGATTTCTTGTACCAGCATGGTGTAGTGGGTATCTTCGGTCCCGGCACCTCGATTCCGGACGCGGCCAAGAAAATGATGAATATTTTACTGGAAGTATTGCATGGGTAAGGTATGTTAGATAATTATAGCTTATATCTTTATAGTGTGTTTGCCCCTTGTTACACCAGGCCGGGAAACCCGGGAATTTCTCCGAATAAAGGATACGAGCCCGATAAGCAAAGAAGCCATCCCCACTATATAAAGCCCCCAACTAAAACGTGTTGGCATATATTCCAGGGCTAGCCTTGTCAGTTCAGGCCTGCCAAGTTTTTGTATTACTTCTCCCATCGTGAATTCACGTAGGATATAGGTACTGTATTCCCAGGTAAAACTTAGGTACAGAAGGATCGCACCCGCGATAAATAAAGCCCATTCAATGGTATTGTACCAAATTTGTCCATGCTTTTTCTCAAAAAATACTGTACTCAAACCCAGGCTTGCCATCACGAGGGATACCAAGATAGGTGCGATGACCGGGCCAACCCAGTTGGTGGGGATGAGGAAAAGGATATCCCATGTTAAAAAAGATTCGGGCCAACCGAGCAAAATTTTTAGAAAAACGTAATAAAAGATATCCCACGCTGCAAAAATGTACAAGAACCAACCTACCCTGGGATAAAACTTCTTGGCAGCGAGCCAGGCCACGCTAAGGATCATCAAGATCGACATGACTTCTCGAAAAAACTCGGTAAGGGCAATATCCCTCGACAATAATTTGAGTGGAAAGAAAAAGCCCTCGGGGTAGTATATTTCCCGAAGGTATACCACGATCGAACTCTCGAAATACGCCATGCTTATCCCGAAAAGGCTGATATACAATAAATTTTTTTTCAATTTTTCCATGATGCAGTTTTTTTATGACAGCTTCAAATAGGATCCCAGCTCAAGATAAGGAATAGCTGTCATTTTATTTTCTGATAAAATGGCTTTTCTTTTCGTAAAAAATTTAAAAAGAAAACGTTATACCTGCCACGCCTGGTGCTAAGCAAGCGTTCAATCGTGTGTTTTCCATGAATTGACCGATCTGGGCTTCATTTAACGCCAGCAATACCGCGTCGAAGGCAAGTAAAAAGCCGCCTTGTAACAGGAGTGCATTCCCGTAACCCGCCAAACGATCCGAATGTTTCGAGGCATTTTTCGCCCGTTCTTTAAGATAAAGGCCTGTCATGAGATAGGCCGCGTCTAATCCAGTATTTAACATCAATACCTTGCTAAACTGGTGCATGCCATCAAGGGCTTCCAGGTTGCTGGATAGCGTTTCATGCCCGGTGGCGCCCAAGTATCCCGAGATAGCTATGCCCAGGTTCACGGTGTTCCATAATACATTGCCCTGGTAAAAATAATAAGGCTTGCCTTGTGTCCGGCCCATTTGTATGCCTCCTGCCAAAAAATTGGCCACGGCCCAAGAACCTAAAACGATCATGCCGTTTTTTTGAATTTTATAATGGTTTGGATAGGCCTGCTTTTCGTTTTGACCCCATCCCTCCATGGTACTGAAAGCTAAAAGTGCAAACAGGAAACTCGTGAAAAAGATTTTGTTCATATCCTTTATGGGTACAACACCCGGGCAAAGAAAAATGTTTAAATGAGCAGATTTTGAATTTATCTAATCAACAGGACCTTTCCCCTGAATACATTTTCCTGATCGATGATGATCCGGTAAATATAAATATCAGGTGAGAGGGGTGCTCCAAATACTTTCCCGTCCCATGGTTCATGGTATCCGCGGGAACGGTACACCTCTTTCCCGTGCATGTTAAATACCTGTACCATGGCTTCCGGGAACCTCTTTAATTCAGGTATTTCCCAGGTATCAAAACGCCCGTCGCCATTTGGGCTAATCAAACCGGGTATGGTTAATTCGATATCTTCTATTTGCACGCTTAAGTTGCTCATGTTGATTAATTCTTTTACCACGTCCTTGGTCGTGTCAAACTGGCAACCATTTTGATCTTGTACCACGAGATTATAAAAGTCTTTCAGGGATAAATCCATGAATACCTGATCTTCTTGCCATGAATTGCCGCCATCAACCGAATATTCGTACGATCCGGCCCCGCCTTTCACGACGATCTCGGCATCGCCCGGGGACATTTTTGCACTGGCTTCCGCGGAAGCATCATAATCCAACACGATGGCACTTGGCGAACTGATAGTAATCGCGTCAAGGGATATTTTGCAATCATTGCTATCTTTCACCATCACGGTATAATCATTCGCGGCTAGGGTATCAAAGGTGGCCGTTAGACGGTAAGTTTTGCCGCCGTCAATCGAGTAGGCCAAATCCCCGGTACCCCCAGTGGCCTGGATGGTGATTTTCCCATCTTCATATCCCGCGCAGGTCACGTTTACCATAGACTCTATATTCGCCGTAATAGCAGTTGGACTAGCAATATTATATTTTCCACTCGATGTGCACCCGTTCTCATCGCTTACAGTGACATTGTAATTGCCCGGGGCCAGTTGGTTTTGTTCTGGCACATTATCCACCAGGATCGCACCATTATCGGATGACCACGAATAGTAATAACTTCCTTCGCCACCGGTTACGGATAAGAAAATGGCGCCATTGGTATCCCCGTGGCATGACACTTGGGTGATGCTCGGGGTAATTTCCAGGCTATCGGCTTCTTCTAAAACAAAAGATGTGCTTAAATTGCATGCATTATCGTCTGTCACGGTCAAGAAATACGTGCCCGCGGTAAGTTTTTCTTGGTCTTCTGAACCCACTATATATCCTCCTCCATCATTGGAATCCCAGGTATATTGATAACCGTTGGCCACGGTGCCGCCACTTACCGAGATATCAATGGCCCCGCTGGAATCTTGTCCGCAACTTACCGGGGTTACAAGTGACGTTAGCGCGAGAGAATCCGGACTGGTAATGGTTTGTTCCAAGTTAATCTGGCAACCACCGCTTTCTGAAACAGTCAGTTGGTAGTTGCCCGCTTCCAATCCCGTGTTTAAACTATCGCTTGCCCCATTGCTCCAGGTGTAAAGATAGGGTTTGGTGCCACCGCTGGCGCTTGCTGTCAAATATCCATCGGCCGCCCCGGCACAAGTTACGTTTCCGGAACCTACAAATTGGGCTGTAAAAGAGTTGTCCACGATAAGTTCTATCTCGTTATAAGCTTCACACCCGTTCACGTCTGTAACCGTTACCTGGTGGATCCCTGCCGATAAGCCCGTGGCCATGGAGTCCGTGCTGCCCGATGACCAGGCGTATTCATAATCAGTTGTGCCGCCTGTTGGGGTAACAATTGCTTCCCCATCAGCCATGCCCTCGCATGAAATATTTGAAAGGGAAGTGATTTCAGCAAGTAATTCCGCGGGTTCATTTATGGTAAACTCATGGATTTTCTCGCAGGTGTTGGCATCCGTTACCGTTACTGAATGGTTCCCGGCCGAAAGATTGTATTCAACGGTATCCGTTCCGCCTGTTGACCAGGCGTACTGGTAACCGCCAGCCCCACCGGAAACCGAGATTTCAGCATACCCGTCGGACAGCCCGTTGCAGCTTACATCTAATTTTTCCTTGAAAGAAATGACCATTTCCGGCGCTTCGTTTATCCTTGTCTTGACAGAATCCTGGCAACCCTTGGTATCGCTCACGGTAAGCGTGTACTCCCCGGCACCCAGTTGGTTTATGGTGGCTGTATTATCTCCCGTGTTCCACAGGTAGTTGTAGGTTTCACTGCCACCCGTTGCCGTGGCGGTCAGCGACCCGTCATTGGCCCCATGGCAGGTTACATTTTGGCTATCGGCAATCGCTGCCATCAGTCTCGTGGGTTCCGAGATGATGACGCTCGTGTAGGCAATGCAAGCGTTGGCATCTGTCACAGTAACCGTGTACTCACCTTTATCAAGGCCCGAAATACTTTCTCCCGTTGCATCGTTTGACCATAAATAGCTATAATCTGCTACCCCGCCCGTGGCAGCAATACTGGCCGATCCGTCAACCATGCCATAACAACTAATATCATTGCTGTCCACGACAGTGAGGATAAGTTCATCAGGCTCGTCTAATATCGCTATGGCAGTATCCTGGCAAGCGTTGGCATCAGTCACGGTAACGATGTAACTGCCCGCGCTTAAATTTGTTTCGGTTTCTGTAGTGTTACCAGAGGGCCACTCGTAGGTATAGCCGACCGTGCCACCGGTTGCAGATACTGCGGCCGAACCATCTGTTCCACCGGAACAAGTTGGTTCTTGGATGGCAGAAACAGCAGCTGTTAAGGCCTCTGGTTCGGTAATGGTAACGGTAGCCGTGGCAGTGCAAGTGTTGGCATCCGTGGCTGTTACCGTGTATTGTCCAGCGGAAAGGTTGTTTTCTGTCGCGTTGCTGCCACCGGAAGGCCATGAGTAAGTATATGGTTCCGTTCCACCCGAGGCAAGTACTGTTGCGGAACCGTCATTTCCATTATAACAGCTTACTTGGCTTGAGTCGGTGATCTCGGCGCTCAAAATGGGGGGTTCGGCAATGGTCGCGGTTGTCGTGGCCGTACAGGCATTGGCATCCGTAACGGTAACCGTGTAGTCGCCTGCCGGGAGGTCATTTTTCGTGGCGCTGGTGCCACCGCCTTGCCATTCGTAGGCATAGGATTTCGTGCCGCCACTGGCTGAAACGGTCGCTGAGCCGTCATTGCCCCCCGCGCATTGCACGTCCTGGCTAACTGAAATGCTGGCTTGTAGGATCGCGGGTTCCGTGATGGTAACCGAAGCTGTCGTTTCGCAGGCATTGACATCGGTTATTGTAACCGTGTGTTCCCCGGCAGATAAATTATTTTTCGTGGCATCTGTTCCACCGCCTGTCCAGGCATAGGAATAAGCTGGCGTACCACCGTT
Organism: uncultured Bacteroidales bacterium; assembly: GCA_964552835.1. GTDB lineage: Bacteria > Bacteroidota > Bacteroidia > Bacteroidales > CAYFUP01 > CAZKIR01. The sequence continues at coordinate 12,621 of CAZKIR010000016.1, read as the reverse complement.
GGCCGTAACCGTGGCAGAGCCATCGTTTGCCCCGTTACAAGAGATGTTCGATGAATTATCGATCGTGGCCGTCAAGGCTTCAGGTTCTGCAATCGTGGCCATGGCCGTGTTGGCACAACCATTGGCATCGGATACGGTCACCGTGTATTGGCCTGCTGAAAGGTTATTTTTGGTGGCATTGCTTCCACCCCCTTGCCAGGCATAACTATAGGAACCGGTACCCCCGGTAGCTGAAACCGTGGCAGAGCCATCGCTGCTGCCATTACAGCTCACGTCTTGGGTGTTTGATATGTTTGTTAACAGGCTGTCGGGTTCGCTAATGCTTGCCGTGGCATTGGCCGTGCACCCGTTCGCGTCTGTCACGGTAACGGTGTAATCGCCTGCCGATAAGTTGCTCACTGTCTCGTTAGTGGATTGGTCGGGCCATAGATAGGTATAACTTGCTGTGCCACCCGAGGCTGAAACCGTGGCCGTGCCGTCATTGCCGCCTTTACAATTGACATCACCACTTGATGAAATGCTGGCTGATAAGGCAGTGGGTTCAGTGATGCTCACGGTGGCCGTGGCCGTACACCCGTTTGCATCCGTTACGGTGACCGTGTAATCACCAGCTGACAAACCAGTTTCAGTCGCTTCGTTGCCCCCGCCCGGCCATTCATAACTGTATGGGGCAGTCCCACCCGTGGCTGCCACCGTGGCTTCTCCATCCGGGCCGCCCTGATCCTTTTTGCCGCCC
>CAZKIR010000016.1:0-11875 GCA_964552835.1 uncultured Bacteroidales bacterium | reverse complement strand
CGTTGGTTGAAGAAGAAATGCTGGCTTCCAATACGCTTGGTTCATTTATCGTGGCCGTGGTGCTAGCCGTACAGGCATTGGCATCGGTCACGGTCACGGTGTACCCGCCAGCGCTCAAGTTGCTTTCAGTTGCTGAATGGCCACCAGAGGACCAGTTATAAGTATAAGCAGGTGTACCGCCTGTTACATCCACCGTCGCAGAGCCATCGCTGCCCCCGTTGCAGCTTACGTCGGCAGTATTGCTGATAGTAGGTGTTAAAGCCGGGGGTTCAGCAATTTGTATTGTACTGTCTAAAATACATGCATTGGCATCGGTCACGGAAAGGGTATAATTTCCCGCGGCCAGGGATGAAATATCTTCGGTAGACGCCCCGTTCGACCAATCATAAGTGTAACCCGGTGTGCCGCCGCTTACGCTAGTGTTAATATTACCATCTGTCCCGTCTTTACACGACACCATGTTTTCATCATGGTTGATGACCAGGGCTGATGGTTGGGTTATGATGATCGTGCTGTCGGCCATACAAGTGTTAGCATCGGTTACGGTGACCGTGTAGCTGCCTTGCGGTAAGTTTCGTAGGTCCTTGGTCGTTTCCCCGTTTGACCAGTTATAGGTGTAACCGGGTGTTCCCCCGCTCACGTTCACGTCAATGGAACCATCCAAGCCGTTGTGACAGCTTACCATGGTTTCGCTATGGTTGATGATGATGGCCGAGGGTTGTGTAATTTCATAGCTACGGCTGTTGGTACAACCATTTGCATCGGTTACCGTTACGGAATACGTGCCGGCCATTTTTCCTGCAATGTCCTGGGCCGTTTCGCTTGATGACCACTCGTAAGAATAGGGTGCAACGCCCCCTGCTACGCTCACATCAACTTCCCCATCACTGCCACTGGCACATGATATGTCGCTAACCACGGCTATTAACCCGATCGAATCTGGTTGTGATACGGTGATCGTGCTATCCAAGGTACATGCATTGGCATCGGTAAGGCTCAGGGTATATGAACCTGCCGGAAGGGATGATATATCTTCAGTGGATTCATCGTTGGACCAGTTGTAGGTGTATGCTGGCGTACCGCCCGCGGGCGTGATATCAATGTTCCCGTCCGTGCCGCCATAGCAATTTACATCCGTAGCAGAAACCGTGATGCTTAAGGCAGCGGGTTGGCTTATCGCGATGGTCGAGTCCAATGTACACGAATGCGCGTCGGCTACGGTCACCGTGTAGGTACCCTGGGGTATATTGCTAATATCCTGGGTGGTTTCGCCATTAGACCAGTTATATGTATACCCAGCCGTCCCGCCGCTCACGGTAATATCAATTTGGCCATCCGTGCCCCCGTTGCAGGAAACATTGGTTTTGGCTACGGTCATGTCCAAGGCCGGGTTTTGGCTAATCGTCATGGTGCTGTCTTTCATACACCCGTTGGCATCTGTTACGGTAACAGAGTAATCGCCGGCCGGCAAGTTTGATATGTCTCGTGTGGTCTCCCCATTGCTCCAGGAGTAGGAATATGGCGAGGTACCCCCGGCGGGGTTAATATCAATGCTTCCCGTTAAGGCGCCATGGCAGTTAATATCGGTGACGCTCCCGCGAATTTGCAGGGCCTCTGGTTCACTGACCGTGAAAGATTTGGTATTCTCACAACTATAATCATCTGAAACAGTAACGGAATAGGCCCCGGCTGTTAGGCCAGAAATGTTTTTGGTGGTGGCCGTGGTCGACCAGAAATAATCATAAGGGGGTTCGCCCCCGCTGGTAGACAAGCTTACTGCCCCATCACTGCCCCCCTTGCAGGAAACATCATAAGATGTCCCTGTAATGTAAATGGAATCGTTTGATGTTATCTCGATGCTGGCGGTTTTCGTGCAATTGTGATAATCGGATACGGTCACGTGATGGGTAGCAGCCCATAAGCCCGTGGCCGTGGTGCTCGTTTGCCCGTTCGTCCACTCGTAGGATAAACTGCCCATGCCGCCCGAGGCCGATACGGAGGCCTTGGCCGTGGAGTCGCCATAGCAATATAACTGCTGGTTAAGCAAGGTAGATGCGGATATTTTTGCCGGGTTTGTTAGGGTTACGGACTTCGTGCCCTCGCAGCTATTTTGATCGGTCACGGTTACGGTAAACGTCCCGGCTGGCATGGCAGTAGCGGTAGCGGTATTCTGGTTGCCCGGGTCGTCCCACAAGTAAGAATAAGAAGGAGTGCCGCCACTTCCTGAAGCGGTTACCACGGCATCATTATCGCCGTTACAGCTCACGGAATCATCGATGGTGATGGAAGCCGTTACGACCGTGGGCTCTGTAATTTGGGCACTGTCCTTGTGCTCGCAACTGTTTTGGTCGGTTACGGTTACATGATACCAATTGGCCGATAAACCGGAAATATCTTGCGAGCTCTTACCGTTGTTCCAGGAGTAGCTGTAAGGTTTCGTGCCGCCTGAAACAGACAAGTCGAGGTAGCCATTTGCATCGCCATTGCAACTAAGCTGGGATGTACCGCCAATATTAGTCAGGATAGTATCCGGTTCCTCGATAAGGACGGAATCCACCACCGAGGTGTCCAGGTCGGTAACGGTAACTTTATACCAACCCGCGGCAAGATTCGGTGCGATGGAATCGTTCAAGCCCCCGTCATGGTCCCAGCTAAAGCTTGGTTCACCATTGTTCCCGAGGAAGGAGACTTCCGCGCTGCCCGAGCTATCCCCGTGGCAGGATACATCTTGCACGTCGGCCGGGTCAAAAAAGACGTATAAACGGGTGGAATCGACTACATTCACCGTGGTATCGAAAGTGCAAGTGCTATCGTCGGTCACGCTTACCGTGTAATTTCCTCCTTCGGTAAGGCTATTGATGTCTTGGGTAGAATCAGAATAACTAGCAGGGCCTGTCCAGCTATAGCCATAGCCCGAGGGGGTGCCGGTGCCCCCGGTAACGGCCAGGTCCACAGCCCCGTCGTTAAAGGTGCCAATATTGGTGACCGAGGTACCGTTAAAACGTACCGGGTTTGGTTGCGTAAGGGTTAAACTGGTATCTGCCGTACACCCGTTATCATCGGTAAGCTGTACCTCGTAGGTCCCTGCCGTGATGGTGTCCTGGTCCCGGGCCGTGGCATTTAAATTTTCCCCGTCTGTCGTGCTCCAAAAGTAGTTATAAGGCGTTGAGCCACCTGCAGGACTTAATTGTATGGCCCCGGTAGAATCCCCGTAACAGGCGGTAATATCGGTTTTGGCCCCGTTAAACTGCAGGGCTGCCGGTTGCCCCAGCGTGTAGGTTGTAGAGGCGGTGGAATCGCGGCTATCGGTAATGGTTACCGGGTATGTACCAGCCGTTAGGTTGGTGGCCGTGCTATCATTCAAAGTATCCGCGTGGCCCCAGGTATAGGTGTAAGGTGGCACCCCGAAATAGGGGGTTACCGTGAGCGATCCATCCGTGCCCCCGTGGCAGGAGGGTGGGGTTTTCTGGGTGTAGGTGGCGGAGAAAAGGGGTTGGTATTTGGCGAGGAAGACCGCTTTCGTGCCCGGATTAGGATTCGTATAAACACTATCTCCAATAGTTATGGAAGAAGATTGAAAAAACCCACCAATATACCCGTTATTATTATCGTCCGTGTACAATGAAATGCCGGAATCGTCATACCCATCACTATCTTTTATATCAATGGCGCTTAACATGTTTCCTTCTGCATCAAAAGAACCAAGAAATATATTTCGATCGCCCGTGCCATCTGATACCAATGTATCATTGTCAAAGACAATGGTATCTGAAAAATAGCCTGTAAAATTGAGGATGTTGTTTTTAAAACTTATGCCCCGTGCCCAATCATCACCATTTTTTCCGTATGACTTTGACCAGATAAGGTTTCCACTTTTATTATATTTAAGAAGAAAAATATCAAAACCGTTTTGATTGGTCAGGGTTATATCAGATTCGAAATTATCTGTAGAATCAACATGAAAAGATGAACTTTGGAACAATCCTGAAAAATAAAGGTTACCGAATTCGTCATTTGTTATTGCCCCCGAATTATCATTACCATCGCCATAACTTCTTCTAAGCCAATCACCAGTTCCGTCTAGCCCAGTTTTGTATAGGAATATATCATACGTGCTGTTCGTGCTAGAATAATTATCGCCATCTATAGTTAATTGGTCTCCAAATTTTCCATAAAAAAAGTACCCATCACTATAAGAACGTATATAATTAATCCTAGTGCCATTGTTTGTAGATAAGACATTTTTTGTCCATAAGGTATTCCAGTTATAATCAAGGCAAGCTATAAAGTTATCGTATCCACCATTCCCTACAAGAGTATCAGAATTAACAATAGCGGTGTCAATATAATATCCGGATAATAAAATTTTTTCATTTATCTTATCTATTTCCAAATTACTCGGTATTTGCACTTTGGAACCGGATACAATATTTTTATTATTAACAAGTGCCCCCGTTGAATCATAAGTAGCAATAAAAATATCTATAATATCAGTTGAAGAAAGTGTATCTTCTCCTGAAAAGATGCAGTTATTTTGGAATCCTCCAATTATTGTAATTGTATTATCATCAATAAGCCTTATGTCTGCTTGGACCTCATTTGAAGGGCTTCCTATTTGTCGTATCCATTTTAGTTCAAATTGTGGACTATATTTTGCAAGAAAAAAATCATAACTACTGCTATTTGATTTTAAATTATTGCCTTTATTCGATAATGAATCGATAAATCTTCCAATTACATAGGTGTTATTTTTTGAATCAGAATCAAACTCATTAATATCAACAATGTTGTCACCAAAGATTATATTAGAGCTAATCCATTTTTGACTAAAAGAATGATAAAAAAACAATCCACAAATCAGTACCAATAATATTTTTTTCATATAAAATAGTAGTTAAATACAATTTATGAGCCAGGAGCATAAGCAGATGCTTCAGGGGTTCCAGGAGTATACCCTGATTGTGTTGAATTTTTGTTTAATATAGTCACCCTCGGCTTCGCCCACTTTTTCTTCATATCCTTTTTCATCATAATATCCTCCGCTAAAATTTTTGTATTTGTAAATCGAAATTAATACAAAAATAGATAAAAACCACAATTTATATAGTTTTGTCCTGATTTTTATACGCTTGTACAACAAATAAGATACTCGATAAGTTGTTTTTTTTATGAATTATGTAAATATATTGATAAGCAAAGTGCAACTGTTGACGAACGGTAGATAATTGTTGATGAATGGAATATTAACAAAGGCCGTGAATTTGGTGTAGGGGCATAAGTTGAGTTTTTATCAAAAACTTTTAGAGGCAATGGAACGCTGTCAGGAGCCGCACAAGCTGTCAGGATTAAAAATTCATCATTTTATCAAATCAATAAACCATCACGGTTCAGCCTTTAAGCTGCGCTTTCAGGGCGTATGTACCATTTGCCATTATTATTGCCCAAGGCATTGCCGTTGGGCTGAAATAAATTGCCCTTCCAGGGCGGCTTTTTCTTAGTAAACGCACCCCGTTGGCCCAAGACCGTGCCTTTGGCCGGTTATTGGGAGATTACACCCTGACAGGGTTTGGTTTTATTCTAGCTTAAGAAAAATACCCCACGTTGGTAAAGGCCCGGGAATGTTTTCCGCCCACGATAATTTTATCGCCCATCCGCACCCATGCATGGGCTTTTAGTTCTTTATTACGGCCTTTTTGCACGCCCAGGCACAAGGTGCTGTTGATATGACGCCTTTCTAAAATTTTCTTGGCCGTGTAGGCCTCGGCGAAACATCTTGTTTTCCATGGGATATAGCGTTTCGCGCGCAGCATGTTACGGCGCATCAGCCAAATTGTTTCCGTTTCTGTCTCGTTGGGCGGGCGGCTATCGTCTTTCCGGTACACGCCAAGGACAGGGGCCATACGCTGCATTGGCACGAACCGTAGCATGAAGCTCCCCCAAATCATCAATCCATAGGCTTCTTTCAAGATTTTCTTCTCTTGCGGCCCTAGTGTGCTAAATTTTCGAATTTTCCGAATCATCGCTGGTCATTATTAAACCTTTTTGTTTTAATTCTTCCAAAAATTCCAGAACATCCCGGGCACATTCGTCCCGGTCCACGTCAAAATCCTCAAGTAGTTGTACGACAATATCCCCCACTTGGGTTTCATTTTCTATTAAATCCCAAATCCGGCTCCCGGTTTCGTCCAGTCCATAGTATTCCCCCCGTTCTATGCTCATCATCACTTTTTCCCCGTCCATCTCGCTGGCCAACATCTCAGGATCGCGGGCAACGAGGGTTTTTTCGTTTATAATTTTCCTTGCCATGGTGCGAATTTAAAAAATTATTTGAAGTGTATCATCAAGATAGCCAAATTTTTGCATAGTTTTTTCATGTTGCCCTAGCAAGCATTTTACTTGTTGTTCGGAAAGGCTTTCCCGCCAGGTTCCCATTTTTCCTGCGCGGAAAAAAGAACAGGCCTTGGGGGCCTTTTCCCTAAAACCATTTTCCTTTTCTTGTCGTTGCAATTCTTTAAAATCTGAATAGGCTAGGGCTTTTTGTATTTCCTTGTCGGATTTTTTCAGCCCCAGGAAATGCACGGTATCCCTGAAGGTTTCCAGGGGCCTGGCCAGCATGTCCTCGTAACGGTTCACGTGCACGGGGATTTCTTGCTGTTGGGTCCAGGATTCCACGTGTTGGCTCCAGGTAAATAATTGTTGCCTAAGCTGGTTGGGCAAGGAACTGGTCTTGCCCGCGAAACAATACCCCGGGTAGTTCATGGAAGAAACCATTTTTTCATACGAGATGCTTGCATGGTGGGCAAAGGAAACGGCCACGTCCAGAGGGTTCCGGATAAAATACACCGCTGCCTTGCATATTTCCGGGGGGAACATCCATTCCCCCGTATCAAGTACCGAGAAGCCATCATGAACCTTCAGGTACAGGGTTTCATCTTCTTCCCTTGACAACTGCCGGTACACGTCAGGCCGCAAGCAGTCTATTTCATCAGGTGATAGGTCGGAAGAAGGCAAGCCGCTATACTCGTCGAATATTTGCCGCGCACTGGCAATAGGTGTTTTATAAAGCTCATTGATATCAGCCGGTTTATCACTATCCAGCAGCAAGTTGCTCAAGAATACACGGAACCATGTATTCCCGGATTTAGGATAAGAGGCCAACCACACGATATTTTTCTTGATCCGGCTCATGTATTCCAATCTTCTTCCAGGATTTCAGATAATTTTTCTAGTTGGAAAGGATGGCGGGGCCGCGTGACCCTTTTTAATACCACCGCCTTTGCCAATTTTTGCAATTGCTGAAAATGTTTCTCTGGATGCCCAGTGCCTTCAATAAACCGAAACCGGAAGGTGTTATTTTTTAACACGGTGAATTTTTCAATCCCTTTGATTTTTTCTATCAAAAAGTCCCCCCTGTTATGGCTTACCAACTGGTAAACACGTTTCACGGGCAAGGCCTGTTTCTCGAAAAGGAACCCTTCCGTAACACCATATTTTTGTATCCCTTCACGTATTTGTTGCAAAGGGGCAGAGGCCAGTTTTACCCTTTTCATCACATCCTCCCAAAGCTTGATCCGGGCAATGCCGGGTTGAAGAAAAGGAATACCGTCTTTATTAAAGGTTATCACCCCAATGTCGTCTGCCAGCACCGGAAATCCTTTTAACGAGAGATCAGCCGATAGCGTGGATTTTCCGATGCCGGAGGTGCCGAGAAAAATGACTGCCCCACCATCCACGGCCACCGCGCTAGCGTGCAAGGGCAGTTTTCCTTGCTGGTGCAACAAGGCCCCCATGGCCGATCCCAGGAGGAACAGTTCCATTTCTTTTTCCGTGGCCTGGCCTTGCCGTTCCACGATAATTTCCTTACCGTTTTTTACCTGGTAGCGTGCCACCTTGTCAACCTGCAACAAAAAATTTCCAGGTGCCGCCATGTACCGGGCCCCGCGCGACTTCACGCCATGGATGTAAGCCGGCGTTTTGCCATATTTTACCCGTATGTCCGGTTTGCCTTCCGTTTCCTTAAGGCCTTCGATACAGAAAGGTACCCGGATTTTTTGCCCGAACAAGCGGTAAACATGGTATTTGTTTTTTTTGATCGCATCCATTTCCTAAACCGGGTTTTCTCGGTTGTTAATCAACAAAGATAGGCTTTTCAAAACGAAAACAAATGGAAAGGGGGAACGGTTTTTTATTTAAATGAATGATGCTAACTTCGCGCCAAAAGGCCAATATAATACCGTGATATATCCTGAAAATTTTGAAATAAAAACCGGCTTTGCCAGGATACGGGAGATGCTGGAAGCGAAATGCCGGACCAATCTAGGCAGGGAGCATGTAAAAAAGATCCGGTTTTCCCGCTCGTATAGTCACATCCAACAAGCCATTGACCAAGTCGAAGAGTTTCGCACGATCCACTTGATGGAGGCTGGCTTTGACATGGGCAGTTTTGGTGATGTACGCCCTAGCCTGAAAAAAATTAGGGTGGAAGGCACTTATGCCGAAACCAAAGAAATTTTTGCCTTGAAACGTTCCCTGGAAACAGCGAGGTCCTTGATGATTTTTTTTAAAGGGGAGCGGAAAACAAAATACCCAAATTTGTCCGCGTTGGCCGAAGAGGTAATATTTCACCCCTTCGTGCTTGAACAGGCCTCGGGTCTTCTTACCAAGGAAGGAGAAATACGCGACAGCGCATCCAGCGAGCTGGCATCCATACGCCAATCCATAAAAGAAAAAGAAGCCAGCGTGTCAAGGGGCATCCGCCGGGTATTAAAAAAAGCCCAGGCAGGGGGTTTCGTGGAAGAGGGGGCATCTTTTACCTTTCGGGAAGGACGGATGGTTATCCCGGTGCCTGCCAATGAAAAACGAAAAGTGCCAGGTTATATCCATGATGAATCCGCCACGGGAAAAACCGTGTTTATAGAGCCTGCCGAAATCGTGGAACTCAACAACGAGATAAAGGAGCTGGAATACGCGGAAAGGCGTGAAATCATTAAAATCCTTAGCTTGTTTGCTGACGGGGCCAGGCCTTATCTTGACGATTTATTGCTATTGTTCGAATGGCTGGGAAAAATGGAATTTATTTACGCGAAGACACTCCTTGCAGTACAAATAAGAGGTATTCGCCCTGTTATAGTAAAACACCCAAAAGTTTCATGGAAAGGGGCAGTCCATCCCCTGCTCCAGCTATCCCTTGAAAAAGAAAACAAAAAGATCGTTCCCCTGGATATTTCCCTGGACAATGAACAGCGCGTTTTGGTCATTTCCGGACCCAATGCCGGGGGCAAATCAGTGTGCCTGCAAACCCTTGGATTATTACAATACATGTTACAATGCGGCTTGTTGATACCCTTGAGCGAGAATTCCGAGGTGGGGATATTTGATAAATTGTTCATGAGCATCGGCGATGAGCAATCCATAGAGAATGATTTAAGCACGTATAGTTCCCATTTGTTGCACTTGAAGTATTTTACCCGGAACGCCAATGAAAAATCCCTTTTTTTGATCGATGAATTTGGAGCGGGTACGGAGCCTTTGATAGGGGGCGCCATTGCCGAGTCGGTACTAGAAGAGCTAAACCAAAAGGAAGCTTTCGGGGTGGTGACCACCCATTATACTAATTTAAAGCACTATGCCACGTCTACCCCGGGTATCATCAACGGTGCCATGCTTTTTGACACCCATCACATGGAACCCCGGTTCGAGTTGCAAATCGGGGAAGCGGGCAGTTCGTTTGCTTTCGAGATTGCCCGGAAAATCGGGTTGGCCGAGCATATCCTGCAAAAGGCCACCCGAAAAGTAGGCAAAGAACACGTGGATTTCGACAAAAACCTGAAAGACATTATCCGTGACAAGAATTACTTGTCGAATAAGCGAAAAGAAGTCCGGCAGAAAGAAAAAAAGCTGGACGAAATGCTGGAGAAATATTCAGGAGAGCTTCAAAGCTTGTATGATCAGCAAAAAGAAATAAAAAAGCAAGCCAAAGCCGAGGCTGAAAAACTGCTTGACACGGTGAACAAGAAAATTGAAAACACCATATACGAGATACGAAAAGCCCAGGCAGAAAAAGAAAAAACCAAGAAAATACGGGAAAATTTTGACCAGTTTCGCGAACAGGTTTTGCAAGAAGAAAGCGCGGAAGAAGAAAAACTCAGGCAAAAAATGAATCATATCCACCGAAAGAAGGAGCAAAAGGCCAAGAAAACCCCACGGCACACCCGGAAAGAAAAGGAAAAACCCGGGTCACGGCCCGAAGAAGCCATTGTTCCCGGTGATACCGTGAAAATAAAAGGACAAGGCACCTTTGCCGAAGTTTTAGAAATCGAAAAAGATAAACTTTTATTGGCCATGGGCAACATGAAAATGACCATGGACAAGAACAAGGTTGAAAAAGCCGGGAAAAACCAACAAAAAAAACACTCGAAAAACACTTCCCGGGCTGTTCAAGGCCAGGCAAATTATAGCCGGAAAAACCTATCTTTCAAGCCTAACCTGGATATACGGGGCAAGAGGGCAGACGAGGCCTTACAACAGGTAACTTCTTTTATTGACGAAGCCGTGATCTCGGATACGCGTGAATTAAAAATTTTGCACGGGAAGGGCAACGGGGTGTTAAGACAAGTCATCCGGGATTACCTGAACACGGAACCAGTCGTAAATTCATATCATGATGAAAAAGAAGAACATGGGGGCGCTGGCATTACCATAGTCCACCTAAGTTAAGATTTTTCTCAACAATTATGAAAAAATCGTGTTTTGCGGGTACAAGGGATAGGCAGGTATTCGCGTTACCGGCCAAAAGATGTTATTATAAACAGTGCCTATAGTTTTTTTATAAAAAGATATTGATATACAATTTATTAATCAAAGGTAAGATGTATCTTTTGGCATAATACTTAAAATAAAAAGGAAGATAATCTGAATTATTTTTTTATTTCTCGATAATAATTCCATAATTTTACCCCGGTTTTTTACCGGAAAAAAATGAAAGAACAAAATTATCCCGGCATAACAAAAAACGAATGGTCTATGGCACACGGTAAATATATGGTGCAACATTCTGCCAACCTGCAGGCAAAGGAATTATCCGGTTTCCTTGTCCTCTAATTCAGCCTATCAAAATTTAATTAAAACCAAAACCAAATTTTATGGATATTGACGGCAAAAATTTTAGAAAATTTAAGGAAAGGAATGAACAATATTTCGTGGAGCAAAACCAGGAAGCCGTTAAAAAACAACATGCAAAGGGAAAACTTACGGCCCGCGAGCGGATAGATATATTATTTGACAAGGGGACCTTTGAAGAGATTGATGCCTTCGTGATGCCTGCTGAAGCAGGTTTTGGGAAGATATCCCGCCGTTATGGCGACGGGGTTATCATTGGCCATGGAAGGATACGTGGCCGCCTGGCTTTCGTGTTCTCGCAAGATTTTTCTGTTATGGGGGGATCATTGGGATCTGTTCATGCCGAAAAAATCGTGAAAGTACAGGACATGGCCCTAAAAATGGGGGCGCCCATCATTGGGTTGATTGACTCGGGGGGCGCCCGTATTCAAGAAGGGATTGCCAGCCTGGCCGGTTACGCCAAAATTTTTTATCGAAACGTGCATTCTTCCGGGGTTATCCCGCAAATTTCCGTGATCATGGGCCCCGCGGCGGGTGGTGCCGTATATAGCCCGGCCCTCACGGATGTTATTTTCATGACCAATAAAACCAGTTACATGTTTGTAACCGGGCCTGACGTGGTGCGTGAAGTACTAAATGAAGAAGTGACACATGATAAACTTGGTGGTGCAGAGATCCACTCCAAATCCAGCGGCGTGGCCCCAATGATATATGATGACGAGGAAAATACCTTGATCGGGGTACGGAAGTTACTTTC
>CAZKIR010000015.1:0-19780 GCA_964552835.1 uncultured Bacteroidales bacterium | reverse complement strand
TAACTTGCGATTCGGTTTTCGATAAATCCTTAAATATGTTGAGTGCTGAAACTATTTACGGCCGTTTGGCAGAGGGCTTTTCAAATCCCACGATACAAAAAGCCCATGAATTAATGGAAATAGCCAGGTTTTTTAAAAAAGTAAAGTCTGCTTCACCCGCGGGCATCACATTAGAAGCAAGCACGAATGAAAAGGCGATTGTATTTTCAGATGCACCCTACGAAAAAATGAAAGATCAAAAAATACATTTTTTACCGCTTTATTTTATTGCATTCCTGATGAACAAAAAACCTTTTTATTAGCTGTGATAATTATTCTTTCGCGTACTTTATCTCGCGGATCATCCCTGCCGGGTCGTTGGCACTAAACACCGCGTTGCCGGCCACGATCACGTCCACGCCCGCGCTGTACACCTCGGCCGCGTTATGGGTGCCCACGCCCCCGTCAATCTCGATCAGGGCATTGGAATTTCTTTTCAGGATCAAGTCCTTGCACCGCCGGACTTTATCAAGCGAATTGGGGATAAATTTTTGCCCGCCAAAACCAGGGTTTACTGACATGATCAACACCAGATCGAGATCAGGGATAATTTCTTCCAGCACGCTCACCGGGCTGTGTGGGTTCAGGGTTACGCCGGCCTTCATACCCAGGGATTTTATTTGTTGGACGGTGCGGTGCAAATGCGTGCTGGCCTCGTAATGCACGTTCAAAAGGTACGCCCCGGCATCATGAAAAGCCTGTAGGTGCTGCTCGGGCTCCACGATCATCAAATGCACGTCGAGGGGTTTCTTGGCTATGGCATGAATTTTTTTTATAACCGGCATGCCAATGGTAATATTGGGCACGAACACGCCGTCCATCACGTCCACGTGAATCCAGTCGGCCTCGGTACCGTTTAACATCTCGATCTCGCTTTGCAAGTTCGCGAAATCGCTCGAGAGGATAGAAGGGGCTATTAATCGGCTCATTAAAATATATTTTTTGAAAAGGCTAAATAAAGAAAAAAATAACAAATAGCCTTAACCCGATTAAAAAAAATTATGTAGGTTTGTATGAAGTTGAAAAAATACAAGTATTATGAAGAGCCTATTCATACTTTTTTTCTGTTTTGCCCCCCTGGCTTTTGTTTCAGGACAAAGCGAATATTTTATTTACAAGGAATTCGACAAGTACCCCGGGGCTGTAACGGCGGTGAATTATAGTCCCAGCGGGCGATATTTGCTAAGTGGCACTGGCGAAGGGCTATTTTTCCTTACCCGTGTAGAGGAAGAAGAAGTCATCCTGGAAAAAATCATCCATACCGACAGGGTGAAAGACATCGTGCCCGCCCCCATAGATACACAGTATTTTTTCACTACCGGCGACAATGAAATAAAAATGTGGGATTACAACTTGAACGTGGAAAAAGTGTATCAAGGCAACAATACCTATGGCTGGTCCATTTCCGTGAGCCATGATCAAAAATACCTTGCCTGTGGCTCTTTCGAAAAACATTTTAGGATATGGGACATAAAAAGCAGGGGATTACTGCACACCTTCTCGGGGCACGAAAAAAGTGTGCTTTCGGTGGCTTTTCATCCCTATAAAAACCTGGTAGCGAGCGGTTCGTTGGACGAAAGTATCAAGGTTTGGGACATCGCGACGACTGCCGTTATCGATACATTCCTGGGGCATTACGGCAACATTTATGATTTGGAGTACACTCCGGATGGTAAATACCTGGTTAGCTGCGCCAAAGACAAAACCATAAAAATATGGGATATTGAAAATGACCGGTTTTACAAAACCTTGACCGATCATGATCACGCGGTAATGTGCTTGAGCATTAGCCCAAACGGGTATTATATCGTGAGTGGATCATACGATCAAACGGTAAGGTTATGGGAAATTCATACCGGGAACAATATTTACACCTTCCGGTACCACGAGGGGCCGGTAAACGACGTGGCTTTCTCGCCCGACGGAAAATATTTTGCCAGTGGTTCGAATGACGAAAGCTGTATTATCTGGCAAACCAAACCCGAGCTTTTCGTTGATTATTATTTTCAGGAAGAATTTTTTGAAGAACTGAAAGCCTCCGGGCTGGCAGAAGAAAAAAGAAAAGGGGAATCCCGGGGCGAATACAAGGAACGCATGATCAAAGCCGAGGAATTCAAGCAAAAGCTTTATCAAAAATATTATCAAAAATACCTTGAAAAGAGGGATAAAGGATCATTAAAATAATACCCGATGAAAAAAATAACCCTGATAGGTTTGGCCATGCTCATGATTATTTCATGCAAGAAGGAAAAAAATTGCCCGGCCTTTAGCCAAAACGACCTTTTTCTACTCCCTTACAATGAGGATGACACGGTTGTTTTTCAAAGTTACCATAACCCGTCTTTTTCCATTATCATCCAACAGCTTATCCAATCTTCAGAATATACCGAAACCTACCAATCACTTCTGAACCTGAAAAAAGAAGCCTGTATCAATTATGCCGAGTTAATGGCCACCGGCACGGGCAAGGAGAAACCTTATGTTTTTCTTCGCCTCGAGCAAAGCGATGTTAGCGATATGCAATATTACAAGTATACCTTTAAGGATTTTTATTTCGAGATTGACTTTAAAAACGAGGTGCCCTATGCCAATGACTTTGATCAGTTTGATGTTGTGAACCGAATGGCAATCAATGAGAAAGAATACCGGGAAGTAGTGGTTTATAAAGACATACAGGATGAATCTAAGGAAATTTCAACGATCTACCTTACCCGATCCGATGGCATCATCCAGTTTATTGATGATAAACAAAATACTTGGGTTTTGAAATAATCTCTTCATGACGTGGCTGCCCGGGCAAAAACTATTGGGTTTTAATAAAGCATCCTTGCCAAAACCTCTTGTTGCACGTCCTTGGGCAAATCCACGAACTTTGCCGTGTAGCCCCCTACCCTCACCACCAGGTTCTGGTATTTTTCGGGTTCTTGCATGGCTTTTTCCAGTTCGCCCTTGTCCATGACCGTGATCATGGCTTGGACCCCGCCTATTTCAAAGTAAGTTTTTAGCACGGCTTTTAGCTTATCGCGATAGTCAGAAAACATCAACTTGGAAAATTTCAGGTTGTGTACCGCACCAGCGTGCATGGTTTCATCGGGTTTTACCCGGGAATTCAGCATGGCGGTGAGCCCGTTTTGGTCCATGCCGGGCGAGGGGGCATTCCCGTTGGCCATGTAAGTATAGGCTTTCCGGCCATCGGGCGAGGCAGCGGTGTGACGGCCCAACACCGTGTTCGCGTTGTTGTTGATGATGACCACGAGATAAGAATGCAAACTCACTTTATCTTTCATATCACGGGTAACGGTACACACGTGCCTGTCCACCTCCACTTTCATTTCATCGGCCATGGTGTTGTCGTTTCCGTATTTCGGGCAATCCAATAACCTTTTTCTTTCTTTTTCAAAACCTTTAAAATCCTCGTCCAGCATGTACACGAGTTGCTGTAGGCTAAACTCTTTCTTGTCAAAAACCAGCTCTTTAATGGCCGTGAGGCTGTCAGCAGCATTCGTGTTGCCATACGATTCAAGGGTGCCGCCCAGGTACCGCACGCCCCCGTCAAAAATCGGCTGGCCCCGTTCGATGCAATCATCATACAACATGCTAAAATAAAGGTGCGGACCAGCTTCAGCGGCCATTTTATATTCAAGCGACTCTTGATAAGCAAGCTGTTCCACGTAATATTCCACTTGTTTCTGGTATGCCTTGTATAACTGGTCAAAGGTGTTAAATTCAGACAGTTCCCCCAGGGCTAGCCCCATGGGTTTTCCAGTCTTGGGATCCTTCCCGTTGTGCAGGGTAACCAACAGGGCTTGCAACAAGTTGATCACGCCACTGGGTGTGCCCACGCTCTTGTGGTAAATGGTATATTCCCCGCAGCCAAAAGGGACAAATTGCTCAGCTTCTTCTCTCGGCAACTGGAACGCGTTCATAACAGCCGGGATGTTCACGTCATCGTTGTACAGCATGGGAAAAGTCGTACCGGCCCCGATGGTGTCAAGGGCCTTTTCCATCAACCCGCGATCCATGAGGCCAGGTTCAGAAACCGAAAAACAATAGGTCATCTGCGGGGTGGTGGTTTTTACCCTTCGCATGGCTTCCATGGCATACAGGGCAAAATGGTCGGCATTTTCAGGGTTCCGCCTTCCTTTCCCACCGATGGTAAGGCGGGAATCAAACATCCGGTTCCGAAAGGCGATCATCTTCCAATACTGGGCGATCAATTCAATGGCTGATTCCTCGTCCAGTAAACCTTTTTCCAGGTCGCGGGCCAAAAAATCGCCTAAATACTCGTCCATGCGGCCAAAATTTAAGGAGCCCGAGAACTGGCAATACAAGTAACTTAACTGGATGGCCTCACGGGTGGTCCGCGGTTTCTCGTGGGCTATCTTTCGCAGGATCTTTTCCATTTCCCGCAAATTGCCGTCATCTCGTGTTTTGGCTTGCATTTCTGATAGCCGATCGGCATAGTAAAAACACACTTCACGAAATAAATCAAGCGCACGCGCCATGTTTTGGTACAAGTTGGCTTCGGCCGATCCTTCAAGGGACAATTCAAGTTTTTTTCTTATTTCTTCATCCAGGCCATCGATACCAACGATCAGTAAATGATCATAATCCAACTGTGTCCCGCTCATGCGGTACAGCGGAAAGGCTACACCCGGTTCCCCGGTCCAGTTATCGCTGGGCAAGGCTTTATTCATCTCGTCCGGGTATGCCAACCGTGTTTTATACGTTGTTTCTTCCTTTTTCCAATAGGCCCCGAGCTTCTCGAGCTTGGCCTTGTTGGTTGGGGACAATTCAGGATGGTTGATCATCTCATCAATCCGGCCCTCATCAATATAATATCCCAGTTTATTGCAAAATGGCTGGGGCGAAAAGCCAATCACTTGATCAAACTCGCCCCTTCCGGCAAACACGTCCCCTTCCTGGACCGGGCGGAGCCACAAGGGGTATTGCACGCGCATGCACTCCACTTCCCTCCTGGCAGGATCATGAGCGAATTCCTTGTATTGTTCGGTGAATTTTTTAAGTGTTTCAACCTTTTTATTTATATCCATAGTTACCTGTTATTTTGGTTTATTTTTGCCGACAGGATGACGGGAACACACCATCGAAGGCAAGGTATGATGCCCCCCTTGGCCAGCTCGGACATGAATTTTCTACGGTCCATGATATATTAAATATATTTATCCTAGTTTTATATTTTTTCCACCCATGGATTTAAGCTGTTGAACATATTTTCTTGCTTCGTTTTTTTCCATGGTTTCAATATCTAATGTATAATCCCAACCAATTTCCTTGTATTTTGATCTCCCAAAATCATGATAGGGCATGATTTCTACTTGCCGGATATTTTCGTGATCCCTGGAAAGATCAGCAATAGCTTGAAAATGCTTGTAATCGTCGTTTATACCTGGTACGATAATGCACCGCAAATGCACGGGTTGTTTGACTTCCCTCAAGTATTCGAGGTTCTTTTTTATCAACTTGTTACTTTTCGATGTATATTTTACATGCAAGGCTTCATCGCTTATCTTGTAATCATATAAAAACAAATCGGTAAAAGGGGGTAGCTTTTTGAAGATTTCCGTGGGAGCATGGCCTGAAGTCTCGATAACGGTATGGATACCCTTTTCCTTGGCTTTTTTTAGGATTTCAAGCGAAAAATCAGGTTGAAAAACCGGATCGCCCCCGGAGAGGGTCACGCCCCCACCGGAATTATCATAATACGGCATATCTTTTTCTACTATTTTGATAACCTCATCCGTGCTTTTCTCTTCCCCGTATATTTTTAACGCACCCTTCGGGCAATTTTTAATGCAGTTTGTATCCAGTTCACATGCCGGGTAATCCACTTGCACCTTCTGGCCATCAATCCGAAAAACCCCGTGTTGGCAAGCCGGAACACATTGCCTGCAGGCATCGCATTTGTTCTCCAGGTATGCGAGTTGGGGTTTGGGCGAGATAGACTCGGGATTGCAACACCAGGCACACCGCAAGGGGCAACCTTTTAGAAAAAACACGGTGCGTATACCAGGGCCATCATGCAAACCAAAACGCTGAATGTCAAAAACAGTTCCTTTCATATTACAATAATCAAGTTCTCAAAAATACCAACCAGTTAAAAAAAAGGCTACTGGTATTTTGATAATACTTGTATTATTTTGATATTTGCAATATGATTAGCCTACACCATAATAATATCTTTGAAAAAGGCAGCCACTTTCACCTGGCCGACACCATTATCCGTGAAGAATTGAAAACATACCTTCACGATCACGATTTCTTCGAGATATTTTTGCTCACCTCGGGCTGCATCACCCATCAAGTGGACGGAAAAGAAACTACATTGCAGGAAAAATCTGCCTGCCTGGTGTACCCGGGCAACAAGCATTGTTTCAGCAAAAAAGGGTGCAAGGAAGCCGTGTTCACGAACATGGCGTTTACCACGGCATCCTTTCAGGATGCCTGGAAATACCTCATCGGCAGCAATCCCTCGCTAGATAGCGAGTGCAAAACCATTCACGAGTTCCCTGAACATGCCTGGCAATCCATTATCTTGAAGCTAAACTGGATATTAGGCACGCCAATGGACAAAGACCAGGGACAGCAACAACTGAAAAGCCTCCTGGTTGAACTTTTAAGCCATTTCGTACGTGCTGGACAGAGGGATATCCCGGTGAACGTCCCTTCATGGTTGCGAAAAGCTACCCGGCTCATGCAGGAAAAAGAAAACTACACGGGGGGCATTGAACGCTTCGTGAAATTAGCCGGCAAAACCCAAGAACACCTTTCCAGGGAACTAAGAAAACATTACCAAACCACGCCAAGCCAATTCATTAATAGCCTACGGCTTACCGAGGCGGCCAGGTTATTAAGGAACACCGAAAAACCCGTGCTGAATATCCTGTATGAATCGGGATTTCAAAATGTTTCTTTTTTTAACCGCCTTTTTAAAAAGAGATTTGGAAGTTCGCCAAGGCGTTACCGGAAAATAAATTACAAGGGCGTGGTACCGAGGTAGCTTATTACCAAATTTACCATTTGTTAACTTGACTCGTAAAATCCCATCCTATAAATTTATCCCTATAATACTTAATGTTTATTTACAATTAATTACAATAACTGGTCATCCATCATTTAACAGCAGACCTTTCATCCACTAAAATGGTAGTAGAACCATATATAGAAAATAAAAATATGCATTTTCATGGAAATTATACCTGAAAATAATAGACTTTCACCTTAGTTTATTTATTTTAGTTGGTGATTTCAAAAAAACAAATAAAGAACTCAACATGCAAAAATCCTTTTATTTACATGCATTATTACTTTCCCTGGTGCTATGTGCTGGGCCCGGTCATACCCTGGCCAAAAACAATGATCCCATCACGGCAGGATGGATCATGGAAAATGTAACAAAACAATCCCCGCGCCTTTTTTATGATAAGGCCACTGAAAGTAAGTTAATAAAGGCTATCCATAACCAACCAAATACTTTCATGGCCAATTATTATGCCTTGATAAAAGAGTATGCCACGGGTATCTTGGAAAAACCGCCCCTATCGCACGAGCTAACAGGAATGCGCCTATTGGGCGTTTCTCGCGAAGCCATGAAAAGAATCAGTGCCTTATCGCTGGTTTACCGGGTAGAACAATCACCCGATCACTTGCAACGCTTGCAAGAAGAAATAGAAACAGTGTGCCATTTTTCCGATTGGAACCCTTCCCATTTCCTGGACGTGGCCGAGATGTGCATGGCCGTGTCAACGGGTATTGACTGGTGCGGGGAAGCCCTTCCCGCGGAAACCCTCTCGCTGGCCAAAGAAGCCATTGTCGAGAAAGCCATGAAACCCGGTTTTGACCCGGAATATACATGGTGGGTAAATGCCCACCATAACTGGAACCAGGTATGCCATGGTGGCTTATCGGCAGGGGCTATCGTGATAGCGCGGGACAAGCCCGCATTAGCTGCACGTGTAATCTCCCGGGCCGTGGAAAAACTACCCTTGGCCCTGGAGGCTTATGCCCCCGACGGGGCCTATCCCGAAGGCCCTTCCTACTGGGGTTATGGCACCTTTTAC
Source organism: uncultured Bacteroidales bacterium (assembly GCA_964552835.1). Classification (GTDB taxonomy): domain Bacteria; phylum Bacteroidota; class Bacteroidia; order Bacteroidales; family CAYFUP01; genus CAZKIR01. The sequence goes on along the minus strand of CAZKIR010000015.1, from coordinate 11,660 downwards.
AACGTGCTGGCCATAGACATGTACGAGACGGCTTTTCAAACCGACTTCGGGTTGCCCAACCGCCCTGGTTTCATGGAAAGTGCCACTTACCGTCTCGTGGTCACCTCGCCCACGGGGGCTTATTTCAATTATTCTGACGCGGGGGATTCGAAAACAATTAGCCTTCGCACCCGTGAAATCTTGAGTTGGTTTGCCACGAAAACCGGTGATGCCTTGTATTTTGATAAAGAAAACTTTGCCCGCCAAGTAGCCCGGTCGGGCCAAGAAAACGCGTCCCGGGCAAGCGCTTACGCGATGGCATGGCTGGCCCGTTTCGAACAAGAAAAAGCGAGCAGCCTGCCCACGTGCTGGAAAGCTGGTGGCCCTAACCCCATCGCTATTTTCAGGGCGGCCCCGGGTGAAAATACCGGTTTTTTCCTGGGCGTGAAAGGGGGGTCGGCCAGCGTGAACCATGCCAACATGGACGTGGGTTCTTTCGTGTTCGATTTACATGGCGTGAGGTGGTCCGTGGATCCCGGCAACCAAAGCTACCATGAACTGGAAAATACCCTCGGGACCGATAACTTATGGAACATGGATCAAGCCAGCCCCCGCTGGGGATTGTTGACCAAGGGCAACTTGTTTCACAGCACCCTCACCATAAACAGGGAAAGGCACCGGGTTAACGGCTTTGCCCCGATTGTCGCTTTTGACACGGCTCACCAGGAAAAAAAAGTCCGTTTAGGTTTAGATGAGATTTTTACCGATCAGCTGAACGGGGCTACCAGGACATTTATAAAAGCCAATGAAAAAACCCTACGAATCGAAGACATACTGGAATTGTCAAGCCATACCCGGAACATCACCTGGGCCATGATAACCACGGCCAATGTATACACCAGGCCAGAAGGTGCTAAACTAGTTCAAGAAAACAAGGAATTAATCATTGAAATCATCAAACCAAAAGGGGTACATTTCTCGGTTATCTCACTAGACCCGCCCCCGCTGCCCTACGATAAAGAAATCAAGAACTTGAAAAGACTGGAACTGTTCATACCGGCGCACTTTTTTAGTAAATCCAGGAAACAAGAAATTATCGTGGAACTAAAAGAAAAATAAACCATGAACATCTAACTAAAATTAATTGCATTCAAACCATGAAAAAAAATCTTTTCATTCTCCTGCTGGCCCCTTTACTGGCCTTGTTTTCCTGCAAGATTGAAAAAGGGCATAATCCGCCAGTGGCAGAAAAAATTATTTTTGATACCGACATGGGTTCTGATTGCGACGACACGGGTGCATTGGCCTTGTTACACCAATTGGCCGACTAGGGCAAGGCAGAAATCCTTGCATGTATTTATAGCTCGGGAAAAGTACCTTACGGGGCTGGTGTGGCCCAGGCCATAAATATTTATCATGGCAGGCCAAGCATTCCAGTGGGGGCAAACCATGGTGATGAAGTGGGCGACCCGGTGGACAAGATGAGCGCGGAAAAATTGGCCAAGGACACCGCCGCTTTCCATAATACCATTATCCATAACCATGACGCGGAAGAACAAACGATTCTGAACCGGAAGGTTTTGGCCCGTCAAGAAAATAATAACGTGACCTATCTTACCGTGGGGCACACCAAAGGTTTGTATGACCTCCTGGTCTCTGCACCTGATGATATTTCTCCCCTTAACGGGATGGAACTGGTAAACCAAAAAGTAAAGCGGTGGGTAGCACTCGGCGCACTGGGTGCGCACAACAAGGAAGGTCACCCGGTGAAAGACTGGAACTTTTTCTTCAACGGCACGGCACCCTACACCAAGTATCTCGTGGACAGTTTTCCCAAGCTAATATATTTCATTGACGGTGGCAAGGAGGTTATGACGGGCAAAACGCTAAAAAACGCCCCCCCGGGAAATATCGTGCGGACTGCTTATCGTGATTGGCTTTGGTGGTATGGCAAAAAAACCCTGGATGACCAGCGGCCAAGCTGGGACCTGGTAGCCGTGTATTTTGCCGTGGAGGGCACGGGGGATTTCTTGAAAAACCTGGGCCAGGGCTGGCTGGCTTTTGATCCTGTTAAAGGTTGCCAGTGGCATGCGGGAAGACAAGGCACGAACGTGCAATACTATATCAAACAAAAAGAAAACGTGAACACCCCCTTCGCCAGGTACCTGAACAAACGAATCATAAAAAATACTTATAATCAATAAAATATGAAAAAATACATGTTCTTCCTCTGTTGCATATGCACCTTCCAGCTAAGCGCCCAAAACCCCATCTCGCCCCCGGGGGTATACATTGCCGACCCCTCGGCCCACGTGTGGCAAGACGGGAAACTATATATTTATGGTTCCGTGGACGAATCTTGTAATTATTATTGTTCCCGGCGGTACCATGTCATGTCCACGGATGATTTGCGCCACTGGACAGTTCACGAGAACGTGTTTCATTCGGATGGCGAAAACGACGAGGTGCCCGGCAGTGACGCTTTGCTATACGCGCCAGACTGCCAGTATAAGGATGGCAGGTATTACCTCTATTACTGCATGCCCGACAATGACCACGCGGAAGGCGTGGCCGTATCCTCTTCCCCGGACGGGGATTTCAAGGATGGCCAAAAAATAAACCTGGCCGGGCATAACGAGATAGACCCCTCCTTGTTTATCGATGATGACGGGCAAGCGTATTATCTCTGGGGACAATTTAATTTAAAAATGGCCAGGATGAAGCCCAACATGAAAGAAATCGACACGGCCACGATCCAGGATAAAGTATTGACCGAAACCGATCACTTTTTTCACGAGGGGGCTTACATGGTTAAACGAAACGAGCTTTATTACCTGGTATATGCAGACCTTAGCCGGGCAGACAAACCCACGTGCATTGGTTACGCGGTAAGTAAAAAGCCTTTCGGGCCATACCGTTACGGCGGGGTTATCGTGGACAACCGCCATTGCAACCCCAATAATTGGAACAACCACGGGTCCATAGCAGAATTTAACGGGCAATGGTTTGTTTTTTACCATCGGTCGACCCATGGTTGTAACAAAATGCGCAAAGCCTGCGTGGAACCGATATCTTTCCGCCCCGATGGAAGTATACCAGAAGTAGAAATGACCAGCCAGGGCGTTGCTGGCCCATTGCCAGCTACCCGGCAACTGGAGGCTGAGCAAGCCTGTTTGTTATTCGGCAATACAAGGATAGAAAGAGAAGGGGAACATGGGGAAAAACTCGCTAAAATTAGCAACAGGGGCAAGTTCGTATACAAATACATTGATTTCAAGGAAGGCATCAACAAGCTAACGATCAGGGTAAAACCAGGGGCCAAGGGAGGCACCCTGGTGGCTAGCCTCGACAAACCCTGGCACCATAAAATTGCTACCTTCCACGTCGAAGGCAGCAAAAATCATGAATGGCAAATATTGTCTGCACAAGTGGACAATCCAGGAGGTGTGCACTCCTTATGGTTTACTTTCTGGGCAGGGGAAGGCGAAAAGATCGAGCTGGACTGGTTAGTGTTCGGGGAGTAAAACAAATACCGCGGCCACCTTTTCTATTGAGCCACGTAAATGAGAACAGCCCTGCCTATTCATGGACTGTTCTTATTATTTATAGATAATCAATAGAATATGTTTCGGGAAAATCATCAATCCAAGTCTTTTACATGCTCCAGTGTAGTGGTAAAAAATTCTTCCCGCATCTTGTCCGCATCTATGTCCTTGTAAAACCAAACTTCCCGGTTTCCTTTCCCTTTTGGCGTTTTAACCTTTACTTCCTTGGCATACCCAGGGAATATAACCGCTTGTATCAAGGCCAAGTCCCAGATAACCCGTTCACGCCTGCCACCGTCCAAGTGGTTATACCAGCGATCGAGGATAAAATCCAGTAAATCATGTTGGCCACGAAAACGTTCTTCAGTTTCTTTCCAATCCATGGTCATTTTAACAGACACGCTGCTCGGGATGATGTGCAGGTCCACGTCTGAATTTAACACTACATCCACGGCCTGGATGTCCATCACGCTGTTAAAATCAATATTAGTCATGATATCCTGCTCGAAATCATAACTAGAGCCCAGCCAGTAAAGCCTGATTTTAGAAGTGATAGAGGGATCGTCCAGGATGGCGGATGCCACGTTGGTCAATGCGCCCAGGGCTATGACATGGAGTTTTTCGCCTTCCATTTCATGGGCTTCACGAATAATAAAATTGGACGCAGTAGAGGGGTTCGATTTGTTTCCCCAGTCGTACAAACGGGTTTCAGCGCCACGGTTCGAGGCCACTTTATCCCCCATTTCAAGGTAGGAAAGCAACACCTGGTTCAAGCGGTAACTTTCTTCCATGCTTTTTTCCACGGACCAGTGGCTTACTTGCCATTGCGTGGCATTCAGGCCAACCACTTCCCAACTGGGCTCGATAAGCCCGCGCACGACCGCGTACAGGTCGTCTACCTCGTTGCCGGTATCGGCATCAATAATCACCTTCTTGCTTTCCTGGGCTTGAACCAAGAAACTAAGCACAACGAATAAAAAAATAAAAATTTTTTTCATGATTACAATGATTCTACTTTTAATAATTTAATTCATCTTTCTACAGGGGGTTAAACTTCCAGTTTATCGATTTTTTCCTGAAGGCCTGCCATCTTGGCCTGTCTTTCGAAAGAAAAGGTTTTATCCTGCTGTTCCAAAAATCCATACAACCTTAAGGCTTTAGTATACGCTGCTTTCGCCGCGTTAGTTTCCCCTTTGGCACTTTGTACCTCGCCTTCGGTATAGAGCAGCTCGGAAAGCACCTCCAGGTGGCCATGGGTATAATCGTGCTCTTTCACCAGGGTTTCTGTCAGTTGATCGGCAGGAACCGACTGAAAAAAAGCCGCGTCTTCTTTCAATATTTCCTGGTACACCCGGTCTAGCTCTTCAGAAGCCTCCTGCACCTTTCCTTTCTTGAGCAACCCAAGAATCCCGGCCACTAGCTCACCGATCATCTCAATCATCCGTAAAATGTAATCTTTTTGGAACATAAACAAATCATTTTTCTATCTTGTGCATAAAAATTAATAATCAACACATAAAATACCTCATGCACGAACTAGCTTGATTTACATTTTCAAAAATAAGGAAAATTTTCGCCAATATATTCAATGGCAACGTTTGTATCAATTAAATATTCCTTTCTTCCCATAGAAATTTAACCCAACTTGCTTAACAAAAAATAGTAACAGCTGATATTCAATTGCTTGAAAATTTAATGGTACAATACATATTTTTTCTTATCCGGTACCATAGAATTTGAATTTATCATTCAGGTTCAAGTATTAAAAACTATGAATGATGCTGATTAGCATCGAAAAGCAATTTTTAGCGCTTGAAAAAAAGCCCACCAGGCAAAAAAACCCGGCAGGCCTTACACGTTTTAAACAATATTACCTGAAGCAGGCTATACATTATAAGTAGAAGAGGCTGTTTCGCCGCCCCGGCCGGTCCAGTTCGTGTGAAAGAATTCGCCGCGGGGCTTGTCCAGCATCTCGTAGGTATGCGCGCCAAAATAATCGCGCTGGGCTTGCAGCAAGTTCGCGGGCAAGCGTTCGGTGCGATACCCGTCAAAATAACTCAAGGCCGAGGTCATGGCAGGAATAGGAACACCATTCTCTACGGCACGTCCAATAACCCGTCTCCAGGCTTCCTGCGAGGCTTCTACTTTTTCTTTAAAGAAGGGGTCGAGCAGCAAATTGTCCAGGTCAGGATTGCTGTCGTAAGCTTCTTTTATCTTGCCCAGGAAGATGGAACGTATAATACAACCGCCCCGCCACATGAGGGCAATGCCGCCATAGTTCAGGTTCCAGTCATACTCCCTGGCGGCCGAGCGCATCAGGGTATAGCCTTGGGCATACGAAACAATTTTAGAAGCATACAATGCCTTGCGCAGGTCTTCCACGAAAGCTATTTTATCCCCGGTGAAGTTGATTTTGGGGCCGGTCAGGATGTTGGATGCCCTCGCGCGTTCTTCTTTCAATGCCGAGAGGCAACGGGCAAACACGGCTTCCGCGATAAGGGTAATCGGTATTCCTTGCTCCAGGGCAGCAATACCGGTCCATTTTCCTGTCCCTTTTTGCCCGGCCGTGTCAAGTATCTTGTCCAGCACGTACTTTCCCTTTTCATCCTTGTACCCCAGTATATCGCGGGTAATCTCGATAAGGTATGAATCCAGCTCGCCCTCGTTCCATTCTTTAAATACACCGTGCATTTCATCGTTCGACATGCCAAGCAGGTTTTTCATGATAAAATAGGCCTCGCAAATCAATTGCATGTCGCCATACTCGATCCCGTTGTGCACCATTTTCACGAAATGGCCGGCCCCGTTCTCCCCAACCCAGTCGCAGCAAGGCGTTCCATCTTCTACTTTCGCCGCTATGGACTGAAAAATGGGTTTCACGCTTTCCCATGCTTCGGGTGAACCTCCTGGCATGATCGAAGGGCCTTTCAAAGCACCTTCCTCGCCCCCTGAAACACCGGTACCGATATACAAGAGCCCTTTGCTTTCCACGTATTCCGTGCGTCGCATGGTATCGGGAAAATGGGAGTTGCCACCGTCAATGATGATATCCCCTTCATCGAGGTACGGGATGACTTGTTCAATAAAATCATCAACTGGCTTCCCGGCTTTCACCAAGAGCATCACTTTTCTTGGCCTTTCCAGGGAATTCACGAATTCCTCGATGGAATGGGCACCTATAAAATTTTTGCCCTTGCCCCTTCCATTCATGAATTTTTCCACTTTTTCTACCGTGCGGTTGTACACGGCCACGGTAAAGCCTTTGCTTTCCATGTTCAAAACAAGGTTCTCGCCCATCACGGCCAAACCTATAAGGCCAATATCTGCAAGTTTTTTCATTTTTGATTTACTTTTTATGATTGATTAAACATGTATTTTAAATCCAAATTTCTCCAGTGTCGATATTGTATCGTGCGGCACGTTCGTTAATTTCAAGGTATAGGCTTGAAACTCACGCCGCAAGGGATAATTGCCCCGCTGCCCTTCAAAGCCGCCGGGATCACGGGCAAGCCGCTCATGGTCTTCCCGTACGTTATAGCTAGCCAGGACTGCCTCCCGCAAAATTTGCTGGTGGCTTTTCCCTTTCCCGTCAAGCGGGATCAAGGAAGGTGCTGGCACGGGCACGTTGCCGGGGTACCAATCCTCCAGGCCCAAATGAAAAAACCGGCCCACGGCCTGCACGCTCATGGCCGTACCATTGGCCTTGCCGTCAGCAGAATACCCGGCCACGTGGGGCGTACCAAGGAACACCTTTTGCAGGAGCTCCTGGTCCAGTGCCGGTTCGTTTTCCCATACATCCAAAATGCACCCGGACAGGGCATTTGCATGCAATGCCTTTTTCAAGGCTTGGTTGTCAATAACCGCGCCCCGGGAACTATTGATCAGGTATACATGCCTTGACAGTTTATTCAATTCTCCCTCATCAAAAAGGTGAAAGGTTTTGTCTGCCCCTTCCCTGTTTAATGGCACATGCAGGCTAATAATATCCGATGATTCGATGATCCCGTCAAGGGATACAAAGGCAGTTGGCCCTTCTTCCCGCTCCCTGGGCGGATCGTTCAATAAAACGCTAATCCCCAGCCAATCGGCCAGTTCGACCACCTTTGTCCCTACCTCACCAACCCCAACAATGCCAATGGTTTTTTCGCGCAGGTCAAAGCCTTTGCTTTCAGCCAGGATAAGTAAACAAGACGCAATATACTGGCGCACGGAGGCCGCATTGCAACCCGGCGCGTTGGTCCATTCAATGCCTGCCGCCTGGCAATATGCTTTATCAATATGGTCGTGCCCTATGGTGGCCGTGGCAATAAACTTTACCCGGCTGCCTTCCAACAATTCCTTGTTGCACTTTGTACGGGTACGGGTTATCAGTGCATCAGCATCTTTCACGTCCCCCGGGCCGATCTTGGCCCCCGGTAAGTAAACCATCTCAGCGTGGGGCTCCAGGGCCCCTTTCAGGTAAGGGATTTTATTGTCAGCAACTATCTTCATGATGGTTGGTAATATTCTTTTATAATTTGATCCATAACCCATGATGTTCGAGAACCAGAAATCCCGGTAGAAGGGCATTTTTCTTTTCCCAAGAGGTCGTTCACCACGGATTGTACCAAGTTCCATTGCGCGTGCCGGGGTTTTTCATACTCGAACATTTTTTCCCCGGTATCGTTTTGCAAGAACACGTTCGCGTGTTCAAAAGTAGAAAAACGGATAGTGCCTTTCGTACCCTTTATCTCGATGACATCTTCCCCATTATTTCCTGACAAGGAAAAACACCAGCTACCCAAGGCCAAAATGCCATTTTTAAAACCCAAGCTGGCCGTAACCGTGTCTTCGGCCTCGTATATTTTGCCCTGGTTACTCGCGTTGCCCATGACGGCTTGCACCGGACCGAGAAAATAATCCAACAAATCAAGCTGGTGAGGGGCCAAATCAACAAAATGACCGCCCCCTGAAATTTTTGGCACGACCCGCCAGGGAGGGTTTTCCTGATCATCATCACCAGGCTTGAGGGGCGAATGCAAGCGGATATCCACTAGCCTAATATCGCCTATCACCTTGCTTTCTAATAATTCTTTTACTTTCAGGTAATGTTCTTGCTTTCTCCGATAAAAAGCCGTGAACAATGGCAAACCAGCCTTTTCAGCAACGGAAATCATCTCCTTGCATTGCTGGTAGTTCAAGGCCATGGGTTTTTCCACGTACACTGGTTTGCCCGCGTTCAAGGCTTTTATGGTATAGAAAGCGTGGGTATCGGGCGGGGTGGCCACGTACACGGCATTTACCTCCTCGTCATAGATAAGTGCATCCGCGTTGTCGTACCATCCAGGCACGCCATGACGACGGGCAAAATCTTCGGCTTTTCCCTTGTTACGACGCATCACCGCCACCAAGGCTGAATTTTCAACCTTTTGTAGGGGCAGCCCGCTTTTCATTTCCATCACATCGCCACACCCGATCGCTCCCCATTTTACCTTGTCTTGAACCATATATTATTAAACTCTTTTTGCCCGCGGTTCTAAGTCTGTCAAGTCGGCAATTTTAATGGCCTTGCCTTCCTCGATACTCTTGCGGGCAGCAATCCCTATCAAGATAGACATGGCCCCGTCGCGTGTGCCTGCCGCGTGGCCATAAGGGTCTTCCATGTCTGGTGTCCTGAAAATCCTATCGTGCAACCGCTTGTCGCCGCCACCATGGCCACCTTCGCCACGCCTTACCTTGTTGAGCTTGTAATCCCCGAAATTGTCCATGACCATGATTTCCTCGTAATTGGCTGATTTTTCTTTGTCTGCCTGCGACATTTCTTGGGCGTGCAACTCGGCCTGGTTTACTTTCTCGTCTTTCCGCCACGGTATCCCGTCCCAGGCATCAATCCGTCCATCAAAACCGTTAAACCCGATCCGCATGCCCTCGTAGGGGGAATAGGTTGTCAGGCTATAATTAACCACCACGTTATTGGCATAACGTATTTGTGCCGACATCTTATCATAAATATCAATTTCTTTCCGCCATAGGCAATTATCGCGAATGTAGCCATCATGATGCTCATGGGCCACGTACAAGTCCATGTACATGTCATTGGTGGTGATATCCCAGTAAAAATCACACTTGTCTTTCAGCGGGCATGTCCGGCACTTGTCGCCCCTGAAATCATTGTTTTTTCCATAATGCTCCAGGTCGCCCCAGGCAACCACTTCAACAGGTTCTGAATCAAGCCACCAGTTCAACAAGTCAAAATGGTGCGTGGCCTTGTGTACCCAAAGTGTCCCGCCCATGTCGCGCAAGCCATGCCAACGGCGAAAATAAGAAGCCCCGTGGTACACGTTCAAGTACCAATTAAAATCTACTGATGTGATCCTCCCTACCCTTTCATTCATCAACATATCCTTGAGCTCGGTATAATGAGGGTTATACCGGTAATTAAATCCCACGATAACTTTCCTGCCCGTTTCCCGTTCGGCATCAAGAATTTGCTGGCATTTTACCTCGTCAGTGGTCATGGGTTTCTCCGTTATTACGTCGGCCCCCATTTTCAAACCCTTGATGATAAATTCATGATGGTTAGAATCCACGGTAGTGACAACCAAGATATCGGGCTTGGTTTTTTTCATCATTTCTTCAAAATCAACGAAGGTGGGACAATCAGCCCCGATGTAATTTTTGCCAAACTCGAGGCGGCCGGGGTTAATATCTGATAAACCGACAAATTCCAATATATCCCCGTATTTTTCAACGAGCCTGCGCCCCCAGAAGGTAATGCCCCGGATGCCTGTTCCTACCAGGGCAATTTTTTTCCTGGATACCCCTTGGCCCATCATCATACCAGAGGCCGTGTTAGACAATAGTAATCCCGCAATAGCCGTGGTAGACATGGCAACGAAATCACGCCGGTTAAAAGTAGTTTGTTTGTTTTTCATAATCTTGTTGTTTAGTAAATTAGTTAATAGTTAAAATTTGTCATTCCAAGCCCATAATCCCAGGGCGGGGTTGGAAATATAATAAATTTCTTCGTCATTTGGCAATTTGTTGAATCCATCTTTCATGTCCCGGGGGTTATACTTCAACAGCATTTCCTCCAAGGGGGCATGATGGAAGTTTGCTGATTCAATTTCTTCTTTTGTAAGATGGCCCGGGCAATAGGTAATTTTGAAACGACCTTCAGAGGAACCATGGATTAAATGTGCGGCCGCGCTCAAGTTGTTTCGCAAATCTTCATTTTCATCGGTTAATGCAAGAATTTCCGGCGTAGTCTTGTAACCGTATTTCCGGATTAAGCGATCAATACCCGGGTCTTCGCCAAATTCTTTCACGCCCGGTGCCAGGATGATCAGTTCCCCTTCGTCGGCCAGGGCCATCCGCGTGCGGTAAATGGCCTTGTTGCCCAGCCAGGTACTTTTAAACTCGGCGGGGTCCAGGTACACCACGACCTTTTCCAAAGGGTTATCCAACATTTCGAAGTTTACTTGAAGCGACAAGGCGGCTGCTTTCTCGAAACATTCCTCATCGTCACCGATAAAGAGCCCCCGGGTTACCAGGTTTCCCTCTTCATCCCTTCCGATCACGGTAAGGATATACACGATAGGCAGATGGGAAGCGAAATGATTGGAAGCGTAATTCAGCACTTGTCGGACAGGGGTATTGGCCCGGCCCATCATTTTTTCCATCCCGTAGGCAGCCCCCATGAAATGGCTCTTGTTGATACCTTCCGGCCCACCGGTGCCCACGAAAATATTTTTGTTGTAATTGGCCATACCTACCACCTCGTGCGGCACTACCTGCCCGATCGATAAAATAAGGTCGTGCCCTCCTTCTACCAATCGCTTGTTTACTTGTGCCGGCCAGGGGTAACTCACTTTCCCGCCAGAAACCTCTTGCACGAAATCAGCCGGCACTTCCCCGAGGGTAAGCACGTCATTCCGCCAATCATGCACCTTGAACAACTCCCTTGGGATATCCCCAAACATGTGGTTTCGCTGCTCGGGGGCCATGGGGGAATGGGTCCCCAACGCGGGCAAAATACTTTGTAATGCCGGCCCATAATGGTCGTACAGGTATTGACAAATAATCCCGGCCTTGGAATGAAAACGGGTATAATCCGGTGGTATGGCCAGCACGTTCAGGGCCGTGCCCATTCTTTCC
>CAZKIR010000014.1:14661-19959 GCA_964552835.1 uncultured Bacteroidales bacterium | reverse complement strand
GGTAAAGCTGACCAAAGAATTTCGTAAACAAACAAGCATGATGGATGATTATATCAAAAACTCCATCAAGGGCTTCACCGGTCGCAAACAAGAGAAACTCGAGGGCAAATTGTACCAGATGACCTATGCCTGGCTGGAAATGAAATTGGAAAAAAACCTGGAAATAGACGTTTTGCCGATCAATAGCTTTACTAATAAAATTAAATACAACGACTACGGTTACCCGGATTCAAAAATAAAAAAAGCCCAGGGTATTTCGTATGCCAATTACTATTTCAAGGCTTGGGTCGAGTTCGACGCGGTGCCCGTGGAAGAAGAAACGGTTACGACCATTTGCCCCATCGTGCGTATAGAAGTAACTATTTATGACAAGGTTGGCGTGTTGCCACTGGAAAAATTTACCGTGATAAAAAAATGCCCGAAAAAACAATTTCTTGAACAAGATTTCCTTGATGGTATCGTGAAACCCCTGAAAGAAGAAGAATTAAAAACCAAAAAAGAAAGCCTTTTCCATATCTATTACATCGCGATGATGGACATCATCGAAAAAATGCAATAGTTTATGAATGAATATTCTGCCCTGGGCATCATGTCAGGTACCTCTTTAGATGGCTTGGATATGGCCTTATGCCATTTTTTTCATGAAAAAAACACCTGGCAGTTTTCGATCGGGAAAACCAGTACCGTTCCCTATTCACCTGAATGGAAAGAAAAACTCACTACCGCCCATCAGCTTAATGGACAGGATATTTGCCTGCTTCATCACCAATATGGCACCTACATTGGCCAACAAGTCAACCAATTCTTGGAAGGGATCGCTTTTAACGGGATAATTTGTTCACACGGCCATACGATATTTCACCAGCCCGGTGCCCGCTTCACATACCAACTGGGGCATGGGGCGGCCATCGCTGCCATGTCCGGATTGCCCGTGGTGTCCGATTTTCGTTCTCTTGATGTTTTGCTGGGTGGGCAAGGTGCCCCCCTCGTGCCCGTTGGCGACCAGCTTTTATTCCCCCGTTATGATTATTGTTTAAACCTGGGCGGCTTTGCCAATGTATCATTTCAAAAAAATGGCAAAAGGCTGGCATATGATATTTGCCCGGTGAATTTCGTGATAAACCATTATGCCCGGGAAACCGGGAGGGAAATGGACAAGAACGGGGATTTGGCCAGGCAAGGTGCCGTGGACCCGGCGCTCCTGCATAAGCTAAACAAGCTTTCTTATTACCATACACCGTACCCAAAATCACTGGGCAGGGAATGGGTAGAGAAACATATTTTTCCCTTGATGGAGGCCTGCAGGCTTCCCATTCCCAGTTTATTGGCCACTTTTTATGAACACGTGGCACACCAGGTGGGCAGGATACAGGAAAACAAAACACGGGTTAAAATGTTACTTACCGGGGGAGGTGCTTATAACATTTTTTTAATAGAAAAAATTAAGGCGCACCCGGTTTTTCAAGTCGAAATACCCTCCCGCCAATTAATCGAGTACAAGGAAGCCCTCGTTTTCGCTCTATTGGGCGTGTTGCGATGGATAGGTCAAAACAATTGCCTGGCTTCTGTCACAGGCGCTAATAAAAATAATACCGGCGGGAATATTTTTCTCCCGTGAAGGATATTTAATAAGGTTAAAACCATAAAAAAAATTTACATGGAAAATTTTGTCGCGTATAACCCAACCAAATTGTTTTTTGGATTAGATGCCCTGGCCGATCTTGGCGAAACAGTTAAAAAGTATGGGGCCAAAGTGTTATTGATGTACGGGAAAGGTTCCGTGAAGAAAAATGGCTCCTATAATAAAGTAATCGGGGAAATGAAAAAAATCGGGGCCACCGTGTACGAGTATGCTGGTATCAAGCCCAATCCCTTGTACGAAGACGTGGACAAGGCCACCATGCTGGGTTTGGAAAAAAAAGTAGACTTGATCATAGCCCTCGGGGGCGGGAGCGTGATTGACTCGGCCAAAATTACTTCCTTGTGCATCAAGGAAAATTACAAGGCCTGGGACGTGATGAAAAACAAGGTAAAACCCACGGGTTCCCTGCCTGTTATTTCGGTATTGACCCTCGCGGCTACAGGAACCGAAATGAACGGGAATGCCGTGCTACAAAATCATGAAACCAAAGAAAAAATCGGCTACCACCACGAGTTGATATACCCGGCTTGTTCTTTCCTCGATCCTTGCTATACTTTATCTGTACCAAAAGACCATACTGCTTACGGGGTAGTAGATTTAATCGCCCATTGCCTTGAAAATTATTTCGGAAAAGGAAAGGCGCCCCTGGCCGATCGTTTTGTAGAAGCCATCATTCGCGAGGCCATGCATTTCGGGCCGCTTGTTTTACAAGAGCCCGACAACTACGAGTACCGGGCCAATATCTTGTGGCAATCTACCATGGCGCTTTCAGGCCCAACCATTTATGGCCGCGAAACAGGAGATTGGGGGGTACACGATATCGGGCACACGATATCCTACCTTTTTGATACCCCGCATGGGGCAACCTTGGCCATCGCCTATCCTGCCTGGCTAAAATTAATGCTGGAGCGGATACCGGAACGGATTTCCGAGTTTGGCATCCGGATTTTCGGGGTTGCATCACCAGACGAGACCATCATGCAGATAGAGAACTTTTTCATTTCGCTCGGAGTGCCTACCCGCTTGCTTGAGGTAGACGTGGACGAGGACAAGAAGAAAGACTTGATTGCCTTGATGGAAAAAAACCAGGTTTCAGGCGCGGTCCATTCTTTGCAGCTAGAAGATTATGAACGGCTCGTGGAATGGATGTTTTAGTTTCTCAAAATTAAAATTCATGCATTATTCGGCAAAATAAACAGTATAACTTATACTGCCCTCTCGAAAATAAATAACCACTATAACCTTACCACCTTTATCACCCCTTTGGTTTTCATTATCCGCTTGGTAAGCCCCTCGAGATGTTTTTTGTCTTTCACCAGGATTTTTAGTATCCCTTCAAACATCCCGTCGTTTGAATCGACCGAGACCGAGCGCAGGGAGGCGTACTGGTCTTTGGAGATCACGTCGGTGACCAAGCCCAACAACCCTGGTTCGTCGATGGCCGTAATTTGTATGGAAGCCTGGAAAGCAGAAGTATCGCCAGTCCGGGTCCATTTTGCCCGCACTACCCGGTAGGCGTACCTCGAAAGCAACTGGCCCGCGTTCGGGCAATTGTAGCGGTGTATCTTGATACCCTCGCCCACCGTGACAAAACCAAAAATCTTGTCCCCGAACACGGGGTTACAACAGCCTGCCAGCTTGTAATCCACGTTGCTGATGCTGTTTTCAATCACAAGCACGTCATCAGATTGTTTCAGTACATCCGAAAGCCGATCTTCCTTGACTTCTTCTTCAATGACCGGTGTTTCTTTGAGTTCCCCGGCTGGTGAAGGCCTTGATAAAAATTCTTTGACTTCTGCCGGTTCAATTTTTTGCTGGGCCACCCGGAAGTAAAAATCAGTAGTAGAGCTACACTTGTAATGGTGCACGAGATCGCGCATAACCTCGTCATTATAGGGGATTTTCCAATTTTTAAACCTCCTTTTTATCAATTCCTTCCCTATCTCGGCCTCCTTGAACATTTCTTCTTTCAAGGAAGCCTTGATTTTCGATCGGGCCTTGGAAGTAACGATAAAGCTTAGCCAATCTTCCTTAGGCCGTTGGTTTTTTGATGAGAAAATTTCCACCTCGTCGCCATTATGCAAGGTTTCTTTTAACGTCACGTTTTTCCCGTTCACCTTCCCGCCCACGCATGAATTGCCCAGCTCCGAATGCACCTCGTACGCGAAGTCCAACACCGTAGAATCCAGTGGAAGTTTTTTTAAATCGCCCTTGGGGGTAAAAACATACACCTCTTCATTGTAGAGGTTTAGTTTCACGTTGTCCAGGAAATCTAACGCGTTGGTCTCGGGGGCTTCCAACATTTCACGAATGTGCGACAACCATTTGTCCAGTTCCCTGTCGCCCCCGCTTTTCACGCCCTTGTAACGCCAGTGGGCAGCCAGGCCTTTTTCAGCCAACTCGTGCATGCGCTGGGTGCGGATTTGCACCTCTACCCATCGCTTCCCGGGACCCAGCACCGTGGTATGGAGCGATTCATAACCATTCGACTTGGGAATGGACAGCCAGTCGCGTAACCTTCCAGGGTTGGGCTGGTAAATATCAGTTACCATGGAATAAACCCGCCAACAAGCCTCTTTTTCTTTTTTAAAGGGCGTATCAAGGATGATGCGGATAGCGAAAATATCATAAATCTCTTCAAAATCCACGTGTTTCTTGCTAATCTTGTTCCAGATAGAAGAAATAGACTTGGTACGGCTTTTTATCTCGAACTTGAACCGGCTTTTTTCGAGTTTGTTCTGTATAGGTTGCACGAAGCGGGCGATATATTTTTCCCGCTCGGTCTTCGATTCTTCCAATTTTTTATCGATCATCCGGTACACCTCGGGATCAATGTATTTCAAGGCCAAATCTTCTAGTTCTGTTTTTATCGTGTACAAGCCCATACGGTGTGCCAGGGGGGCATACAAATAGGTAGTTTCCATGGCTGTTTTTAATTGCCGCCGGGGTTCAAATTTTTCCATGGTGCGCATGTTTTGCAGGCGGTCGGCGATTTTTACAAGGATGACCCGTACGTCGGTAGCAAGGGTCAATAACAGCTTGCGAAAATTTTCTGCCTGCATCGATTTGGAGCGGGCATCGAGCCCCGAGAGCTTGGTAAGCCCTTCCACGATGGAAGCAATGATTGGCCCGAATTTTTTCTCGATCTCCAAAACAGGTATCCCCGTGTAAGTCACCACGTCATGAAGCAGGGCAGCCGAGATGGAATTTTGGCCCAGGCCAATTTCCCGGTTCACGATCCTTGCCACCTCCAGGGGGTGGAGGATGAAAGGCGCACCGGTACGTTTTTTCATCTCCACGTGGGCTTGGTAAGCAAAATCAAATACCTCGCTAATCAAAGCTTTGTCAATATCCTGGTTGCTGGCTAACAATTCGCGCGATAAAGAGTTAAATTTTTCTTGTACGTCCGGGTTATATTTTTTGCCTGTCTCGATCATGTTCACTCCTTTTTTGCAAAGATAAAGAATACATTTTTTTTCGATCCCGATCCATACCCGGGATTAATATCTATATATGCCTTGAGGTACCTTTTAAATATGTATTTATTAATATGATAGTTAGGAAATGGCTTTTTATTTAATTGTTTATTTTGTTGTTACACCCTACCCCGATGTTATAAAGTTATATGGACAAGCAGTACCCTTATACAATGCAGG
>CAZKIR010000014.1:0-14651 GCA_964552835.1 uncultured Bacteroidales bacterium | reverse complement strand
ATTTCAAACAGAAAAAGAATCATGAAAAAATATCAGCAAGCAGGGGTTCGGCAGTCATCTGCATACCCATATAAATTTATATAAGAAATTATCATATATTCGCTTCACGCGATCACCAAGAAACACCACTATCTGCTTATTTGTTTTTAGTGTTTTGAGAGGCAGCAATTACACTTCCCGGGTAAACAGTTCAAAAGCCAGGTTCACCTGTTCCGGGTTTCCCAGCACGTAGAGAATATCACCGGGCTGAAAGACAATAGCGGGTTCGGGGTGTTCGATAATTTCCGTTCCCCTTTTAATGGCCAACAAAGTTACCCCGGTTTCGGTCCTTAACTGGATATCGGCCAGGTTGCTTTCACTACCACGTGAGTTGGGCTCAACGGTAATAGCAGAAATATTCATGCTGGGAAACTCATCAAAAATAGTGGGTTGGTTCACGGTATCTTTTTCAGAAAATTCACCCAGGTTCAGGCTCCGGATATGGTTTAAAATACGGTTAACCTCTTTTCGCCCATGTAATTTTTTCACCAGTACCCTGTTGAATAAATCGACCGCGATTTCAAATTTCTCTGGTAGGACCTGATCGGCCCCGATTTTGTACAACTGCTCCACGTGTTGAATATGCTTTGCCCTGGCAATAACATAAGCTTTCTTGTTCAATTTCTTTACCTTATCGATGATGGCCATGGAGGGGATCAGGCTGCCAACCGAAACAACAACTATTTCAGCAGTATCCACGTGGGCTTTTTGCAAGATGGGACCGTTAACGGCATCACCATAAACAACCCAATCGCCTTTATCAATCCTTTCTTTCGAGATCAAAGGATCAAAAATAATCGAAGCATGATGGATGTTGTTAAGCTTTGCCATTTTTGACAATTTCAGGGCACTGCTATCTTTCCCGATAATCACGAGATGGTTTTTAAGATCGGGAATATCAATTTCCGGCAAGGGGAACAACCCGTTCACCAGTATCTTGGGAAGCGGCAATTTTAACAAGCGGTTGGCCAAGGGCAAGGAAATTTTCATTAAAAATGGCGCCAGTGACATCGTGGTAACGGCAACGGCCAGGAACAACTGGTAATAAGATTTTTCCAAAATACTATTAGACAGTCCAATCTTTGCCAGGATAAAAGAGAATTCGCCCACCTGGCTTAATGCAAGCCCAACAAGTACCGTGCCCCGGAAGGTATGGCCGAGCAGGAAACCCGTGCCGCCCGCGATAATACTTTTCAGTAAAATAACCAGTAACACGCTCAAGGCTACCAGTTGATAGTTGTCAATAACATATCCTACATCCAACAACATGCCAATCGAAACAAAGAAAAAACTGGCAAAGGTATCTTTAAATGGCACGAGGTTCGAGAACGCGTTATGACTGTACCGTGAATCCGAAACCATTAACCCGGCCAAGAAAGCCCCAAACGCTAATGACATACCCAACTGGTAAGTTAAAAGGGCAATAGAAAGGCAAATAAGAAAAATACTCATCATGAAGAGTTCCTGGCTTTTGGTCATGGAAATAAAATGCAATATTCTGGGCAAAAGCCATTTATTGCCCACGAACACGAACCCGATGATGAGAAAGGCTTTCAAAGCGAGAATGAGGATTTCATTTACCAGGTCAACATCGTTATTTCCCAGTAAATCTGAAAATAATATTAACGGGACCAACAACAAATCTTGAAAAATAAGGATGCCCAAAACCGTGCGGCCATAATTTGACGTGAGGTCAGAACGTTCTTGCAACAACTTTAACACGAGGGCCGAGCTGCTTAAAGCCGTGAGAAAACCAATAAAAAGACCCGTTTTATTATCAAAGCCATAAAATTTTGAAACCAGGTAAAATATGCCAGCAGTTATGCTGACTTGCAACAAACCACCAAAAAACACGGCCCTCCTAATCTTGAGCAAGTGCTTAAGGGAAAATTCCATCCCAATAGTAAAAAGCAACAATATCACGCCAATTTCAGCAAGGATTTCGATCTCGTGCTCACCGTGCACCAGCGACAACAAATGGGGGCCGGCAATAATGCCCGTTAGCAAGTAACCCACGACAGTGGGGACCTTAATTCGTGTAAAAACGAGGTTTACCAGCGTGGAAAGAGCAAATATGACAACTATGTCTTTTAAAATATCAAATTCCATGGGCGTGTTTTATTGCTATGCTTTTTAATATTTAGTGTTGAGTGAGGTACATCCCCGAACCCACGTTTCGTCCTTTATTAAACATTCAACATTTTCATCCCCAGAAGGTATACCGCAGGGAACCAACATTCAACAGGACAGGACAAACTAAACCCCATATTTAGTCCTGGCTTCGCTATACTAGTGACAGCAAAGATAAAGCTTTGTATATTTTGTAACAAAATAATAAATTTAATTTTCGCGGATGTATCAAGTATATGCCAGCACTTTTTAATCTACCAAATTTCTACAGAATTAATCTTTATTTTTGTAGTTCAAGCCCATACGGCAGGTTTGTTAATCCTAAATAAAAAAGTCATAAACGATTGAAAATCCTACTGGTAGAAGACAACCGGGAACTTTTAGAAAATATATCAGATCGTGATGCTTAACATTACCTGGCGTATCAACAATTACCGAAACGGGAAAAATAACCGTCAAGGGGACGGGGGCAATGAAGGCTTTGGCGACGATGGGGGCATGTAGTCGGTGTCCAGGTGCACGGGAAATTTTTCCCTGTATTCTTGCAAAGCGCACGCATCCAAACTAAGGTACACGATTTCTTCACTGGCAGCAGCCCGGGCCATTATATCCCCTTTGAAATCAATGCCCATGCTGCCCCCTTGGTAAACAACCCCTTTGCCATCTTGGCCCACGCGGTTTATCCCAAGGCAATAACAGCTATTTTCTATGGCACGGGCTTTTAAAAGCACCTCCCAGACATGCTGGCGCTGGGCCGGCCAGTTGGCCACGAACAGCAAAACATCATATTCCTGCCGGTTCCTTATCCAAACCGGGAAACGGAGGTCGTAACAGATCATCGGGCAAATTTTCCAGCCTTTCCATTCAAAAACCCATTTCTTGCTGCCGGGGGTAAACTTCTCGTTTTCGCCGCTGGGGCGGAAAAGATGCTTCTTGTCGTAATAGCCTAGCAGCCCGTTTTCATGAACCGCTACCAGGCGGTTATAATACCCCCTGTCTTCTGCCATCAAGGAGCCCGTGAGCAGGCATTTATACCGGGCAGCCATATCCTGCATCCATTGCAGGCTTTGCCCGTTCATGGGCTCGGCCAGGGTTTCAGGTTGATGAGAGAAACCCGTGGGAAAAGTTTCGGGCAGGACAATGACATCCACCGGTTGGACATTTTTTAGAAGCCCTTCGATACGTTGAAAATTGGCGTCTTTATCTTCCCAAACCGTGTTGGGCTGTACCAGGGCAAATGAAATATCTTGCATCATGACAACTCCCCCACGGTGAATTTTTCAGGGTGCCTAGGGTGAATGCCCTTGGCATAGTGTTTAATCCTTTGCATTTCTTCCTCCTCGTTACCGCTTAAAAAATAGGGCTCGCCAATGTGCACAATTTTATCCTTGTAATCAAATCCCCCGGGCACTACTGGCACCTTGGCACGGGTGGCGATGTAATAAAACCCTTTTTTCCAGCTTTTTACCCTGGATCTCGTGCCTTCAGGGGTGATAACCAGCACGAAACGCTCGTTTTGCTGAAAATGTTCTACCATCTGGTCCACGATATGGGAAGAGGCTTTCCGGTCGACGGGGATCCCGCCCAGTGCCCGCAAAATATTCCCCAGGGGGAAAAAAAATAATTCTTTCTTAATCATCACCCTGGGCTGTATGCCAAACATGCCCAAGACCAACCGTCCCATGATAAAATCAAGGTTACTAGTGTGAGGGGCCGAAACAATCAGAAATTTCTCGTTTGCCGGTACCTGACCTTTTACTTTCCATCCCCAGGCTTTTAATATGATTTTACTGATAAACTGCATGTGTTTTTTGTTGAACGTTGTCCCCCTGTATACCTTCGGGGGATAAAAATGTTGGGTGTTTAGGGTTTATTTTCGTGAAACAATTCTTGATAATACCTTCTCATGATATTTGACACCAAAGGAAAATAAAATTTCCAAAAGTAAGCATTCCCTGTCATTTTTTTTCTTGAAGAAAAAAAACTTGCCACGTCAACGGCGCCGGCAAAATAAGAAAAAAACACGGGCATTTCCTGCTCGGCATAATCGCCCGGCAGGTAATACAAGCGAGGATTATTTTTATTTTGGACAAAAGCTGGAAAACTTGTTGGTATGCCATACACTTGCAACAATGAATCACCCCTGGTTGACGGGTAAAGCCGGAAATTCGATAAAACAGGGTTAGTGCCAGGTGCAACAACCTCGAACCAGTTAGGAAAGGCAATTTCTTTGTCAAGAAGCCCTTGACAAGGTTTTAGCGTATCACCAGCAACAAGAAAAGGACCCGGTTTCACTAACTCTTCCCCTTCTCGCAATACCAGGATGATATTTTCTGCCGGGTGCAGCAACACGAGACCCCCGCCAGTATATGTCCAGGATTTTTTTTCAACTTGCCGGTAAGCATCTAACAGCCAATTGGGAACTTGCCCGGTGATTGTCGAGAGGTCATGAAAATACTTGCCTACCCATCCAGTGTAACCAATCCCCATGTATTCTTGAAATTGCAGGCTAATATCCTGTCGGGTAGGGTATTGTAAGCAACTAAACTCGATAAACACCAGTTTGTCCAGGTAAACCATGTCTTTCACGAGGTTCAGGTCGTTACGGGTGAAGCCTCCATACAACTTTTCCAGCTCGCCGGGCCAAAACATGTTTTCACGATAAGCATTATAAAAAACGCCCTGGGCATCGGATATATAAAGCATATCATGACTGCCTGACAAGAGAAAAGACCCGGGCAAATCCAGGTGCCGGAAATCAAACTTTTGCCGGGAAAGGTCGATGGGAAAAAAACCATGATAATCCATGTCAATATCGTAAAAAGCACGTGAGGTACTTAGTACTTTTTCATGGAGCAGGAGCCAAAAAAAGCCCCGGTGCTCGTTCCGTTGCTGGCTGTGAACCGATTTATCAATAACCAGGACATCGAGCATAACAGGGTTTTTCAAAAACCATATCAAAAAAGCCACTAGAAAAACCAGGAAAACAAACCCCGCCCAAAAGCCGGTAAGCTTGGCTACACGCTTGATCTTTTTTATCATAAAACAAAATAAAATAAATTTATGCCATTTTTGTTATATAATTATGGTAAATATTTTTGTGGTAAATGCTTATTTATAATATTTTTGACATCTGCAAAAAAAACACAAAAAGCTATATTATTGAATTATAAAACAATAAAAAATGAAAAAAATCACGATTGTAGCGCTATTAATGACCTTGTTTTCAAGCTATGGATTCTCGCAAAAATATGGCAAAGACAGCCTGGAATGCTTGAAGAACCTCTCTACCATGTCGGAGTTTTACAAGATAAAATTATATGATTATGCCTTGAACTCCTGGGAATATGTATTTGAAAACTGCCCGGCAGCCAGCAAGAACATGTACATTTACGGTGAAAACATATTTGAAAAATTCCTGGAAGATGCCGAAAAACCTAAACGCGTGCAAGGACTGCTGGATACCTTGATGATGATATATGACAAGCGGATAGAGCATTTCGGGCAAAAAGGCTATGTACTGGGCAAAAAAGGGATTGATTTGTTAAAATATGACAAGGACCAGATAGAAACCGCCCATGATTACCTTGGCAAATCCATCGGGTTACGGGGCAAGAAGTCAAGCCCGGCGGTGATTATGACTTACATGTTGACCACGGTAAACCTGTTTAAACAGGACAAACTGGACAACGAGCAAACACTTAAAAATTACACCACGGTAATGGATATCATGGAAGCCCAGTTAAAAGCCGACCCGGGGGATCCGCGTTTAAAATCTGCCAAGGAAAACATCGAGGAAATGTTCAGCAAGTCCGGTGCGGCCACTTGCGAAAACTTGGTAGAACTCTACGGCCCCAAGTTCGAAACAAACAAGGAAGACCTGGAATTCTTGAAAAAAATAACCGGGCAACTGGAAAAAACCGGTTGCGAGGATTCCAAACTCTTCGAACAGGCCGCCGAGAAACTATATTCCCTTGAACCGTCAGCACAAGCCGCTTACAACCTGGCCAGGTTATTTATATCCAAGAACAATTACGAGAAAGCACGTGAATACTTGTTAGAATCCATCAAGCTGGAAGAGGACGCGGAAAAAAAAGCCTCGTATTATTATCAACTGGGCGTGTTGGAAAGCAACGAGTTCAAAAACCATCAAACAGCCGTGGACTATGCTTTCAAAGCCATTAAATTGAAATCCGGCTGGGGCGACCCCTATATCCTTATCGGGAACGCGTACGCGGCCTGCACGCGATCTTGTGGCGAAAACAAGTTTGAGCGCAGCGCCGTGTACTGGGTTGTGGTTGATCAGTTTATCAAGGCAAAGAACGTGGATCCCTCGGTAGCCGACAAGGCCGATAACCTGATTTCACGTTACTCGCAATATTTCCCAAACCAGGAAGATACATTCTTTCACGGTTATGACAATGGCGATAGCTACACGGTAGGTTGCTGGATTAACGAGAAAACCACGGTACGGATTAACAAGTAATACAAGTGCCCTCACCCGGCAGCCAGGAACGAAACCTCATTGGCAGATTGCAGTTTGCCAGGTGCTGACCCGGTATTTTTATCCTGTTTGATTACTTGTAGCGAAAGAAAAAAATAGCCCCGCCATAAATGACGGGGCTATTGTCATGGTTACACTTTTACACGAAACTATGCATAAGGTGCCATATTTACCACCATACCCCGCGTGACTGGTACAATTCAATAAAATTCTCGATCGAACGATCGTAGCCTTTTTCAACATCATCCGGGAAATAACATGCTGGCAGTTGGCCCATGCGGCGGTGATAATGCAGGCAATCACAACAGGTACCCTTGCGGCTGCAGGGATAGGTACAATTACACATGGCCTTGTTTGATTCTTTCTTGCATTCCATAATAAAAAACTGTTTTTGTGGTTTTGCTTTTTTATCATGACAAATAAAAAAAATATCACGGGTTTAAAAAAAAATAATGCCAAAAAAAAGTCCTGCACGTGGCAGGACTCGGGAAATCACTAACTATTTATAAACCTAAAAATAAATAGAAAGGAAATTATTCATTCCACCTGGAAACATCGCTCATCCATGCTTCAATTTTTAAAGGCCCTTCTGGTGCTTCATCCAAAAAATCCAGGGAAAGTAACCTCTTTTCGCCTTCTTTATTTTCGGCTTCCATTCTATTATTTTTAAACGTATTAGGGAAATATTTGTTCCATGATCCAGTGTCAAACATCCAATTTTCTATCTCGATTTCTTCTTCTATCCTTTCCACTTCAAATAGTGCTTGATTGTTTATTACAGTTTCATCCTTTTCAAGGGTTACCCGGGCATCACGGTGGGCCAGTAATTTCTGGTTACATGCATTTTCTGTTCCTTTGTCATCTTGACAAATCCCTGATATAGGGAGCAATATAAAGGACAATACCATGGCAACACTTACTATTTTTTTCCGGGTTGGTGCAATTATCTTTTTCATATGCTTAGGGTTTAGATTTTACGTTTTGATTTGTTTTTAAGACGCCGGCCTCTTGAAAAAGTTACATGTTAAATTTATTTTCATTCTAAAGACGAATTGAAATATAGAATGCTGCATTTTTCCCGATTCATTTTATAAATTTGAAGAAAAAATAGGAAACCAGGGAGGTTAAGCATAGAACTTATTCAATTAAAACTGATTAATCACCTTGTATTATAACATATTAAGGTAATTATTATTTATAACAAACTTTTTCACTTGACTTATCAAAATACAAAACCTGCATATTGTCGCCTTTAATGTTCCCTATCCCCCGGACTACGGCGGGGTGATGGACGTTTTTTATAAGCTAAAGGCCCTTTCGTCCGCGGGAATAAAGATTAGCCTGCATGCTTTTGTTTACGGAAGGGAAATACACCCCGAACTGGAAAGCTTGTGCGAGAAGGTGTACTTGTACTCCCGAAAAACGGGGTATCAAAGCCAGTGTTCCACGCTACCTTACATCGTAAAATCAAGGTCTTCAAGGCAATTATTGGATAACCTGGTCAATCATCCTGGCCCCATCCTTTTCGAGGGGCAACACTGCACCTATTACCTGGATCACCCAGCGCTTGCCAAAAGGGATAAATTTGTGCGCGCCCACAATGTAGAACACGAGTATTACAAGGGTCTTTCCCGACAAGAAAAAAACTGGGGCCGCAAGCTCTTTTTTCTCATGGAAAGCATCAAATTAAAAATCCACGAGAAAAAACTGTACCCCCACCCTATCCTGGCCATTTCCCCTTCCGATTACAACTATTTTTCAGCTAAAGCGAAAGAAACCCTTTTTCTTCCCTTGTTTATCCCCGCGAACGAGATCCGTTGCAAACCTGGCCAGGGAATATACGCCCTTTACCATGGCGACCTTTCAGTAAACGAAAACGTAGAAGCTGCCCTTTTCCTCGTCACCAAAGTGTGGAAAGGCATGTCTATACCCCTTGTGCTGGCAGGGAAAAACCCCAGCCCGCTTGTCCGCCGGGCAAGCCATCAAAACCCTAACGTGAAACTTATCGAAAACCCTACCAGCACGAGAATGGACCAACTAGTGCAGGAGGCACAAGTAATCGTTTTGCCTACCTTTCAACCTACCGGGATGAAGTTAAAATTACTGAACAGCCTATACGCTGGCAGGCATTGCGTGGCCAACGGGCACATGATCCGGCACACCGGCCTGGAACCCCTGTGCCACTTGGCCAATACCCCCCGGGAAATAAAAAAAACCCTGGAAAAACTGTTCGCGGCCCCTTTCACCGAAAGGGAAATAAACAAAAGGGAAAAAATCCTGTTAAACGCATATTCGAATGAAAAAAATGCACGAAGTTTAATAAATTTGTTGTCCGAAAAAAACAAACCATTATGATCAAACATTTTTTTAGCCTGTTTATAGCCCTGGCAACATTGCCAGGTATCTCGTTTGCCAGTGGGTACAACATCCAAGTAAAAATCCATCATGCCGAAAACCAGCAAGTTTTCCTGGGGTATCATTATGGCAAAAAACTTTACGTGAAAGACACCCTGCAACTAGACGATAAAGGCCAAGGCGCTTTTACCGGCGAGGAGAATTTAAAAAGAGGCTTGTACCTGGTTTACTTGCCCAACCAAAAGTATTTTGACATTATCGTGGACGGGGACCAGGATTTCACGGTAATAAACGATACCACGGATTTCGTGGACAATATTGAAATTAAGAACTCCGCGCAAAATAAAGCTTTTTACGAGTACCAACAGTTTTTAAAAAGCATGCAACAAGAAGCCAAAAACCTGCGCGAACAAAAAAAAGCCTATAAAGAAGCAGGGGAGACAGAGAAAGTCAAAGCTATTGACAAGCAATTTAA
Organism: uncultured Bacteroidales bacterium; assembly: GCA_964552835.1. Classification (GTDB taxonomy): domain Bacteria; phylum Bacteroidota; class Bacteroidia; order Bacteroidales; family CAYFUP01; genus CAZKIR01. The sequence continues at coordinate 5,148 of CAZKIR010000014.1, read as the reverse complement.
ACAAGTGAACGAAATGGTAAACGCGAAAATGGACGATATTGTTGAAAAATATGATGATGCGCTATTGGCCAAGCTATTGTTGGCCTCGAAAGAAATGGAAATTCCCGATCCGCCCCGAGACGAGGAAGGTAATATTACCGATTCCCTTTTCCAGTACCGGTATTACAAGGAACATTATTTTGATAAGCTAGATTTAACGGATGATCGTTTATTGCGCACACCCTTTATCGAAACAAAAATAAACCAGTATTTTAGCACCTTGCCCCAGGTGCCCGATACCCTGATACCGGAAGCGGAAAGGATTATCGAGATGGCCCGCGAGGACAAGGACGTTTACCAGTTCGTGCTTTCCTTTTTATTTAACCATTTTTTAAAAAGCAACATCATGGGCATGGACAAGGTATATGCTTATATAGGCGAGAAATATTACCTGGGCGGGCAAGCTCCATGGGCAGACTCTACATTCCTGGCAAAACTCGAAGAGCGTATCCAAAAGATCAAGCCCAACCTGATAGGAAACAAAGCCCCAAACCTTAAAATGCTCTCGAACATGGGCGGTTACGTGAGCCTGCACGAGGTGGAGGCGAAAATTACCGTGCTGGCTTTCTGGGAACCCAACTGCGGGCATTGCTCTAAAGTTATACCCAAACTGGAAGAAATATACGAGGAATACCAGGACAAGGGTCTAGAAGTTTACGCGGTATACACCCAGAACAAAAAAGAGGAATGGGTGGAATTTATTAACGAGCATGCCCTGACCTTTATTAACGTGTACGATCCTTATTACACGAGCAATTTTAGAAATCTGTACGATATCTATAGTACACCTACCATTTACTTGCTAGACGAGGACAAAAATATCCTGGCCAAACGCATTGCCGCGGACGACATGAAAAAATTCCTGAAACACGAGCTGGAGGAATAAGCAGAAGTAAAGAGCAAGTAGGAAGTAAGGAGAGCGTTGGGTAAAAGCGAGGGCTGACCGCGTGCAGCAACTGTTCGCGTCTTTTTATATAAAAGTAACAGACAGGGAATAGATGCCTGAATTGTTATGTTATTTTTCCCATTGCGACAGCAACACCGATAATAGGCAGCATAGAATTTATCAATCCTTATTGACCCTAGTTGCCCCGCTTCCCATACCCGTTTTTTATTATTCATAATTAATGTGCTTTTAAGATCAATAAAAAAATACATTTTACGCGAATACCGAGTGAAAGTTTACCCCATAAAAAACCCTCCCGGTAATACCAGGAGGGCTTGAAACATGTATTCCATTATAAACGAAACACTAGTATTCTACTTCTTTCATCCAGTACCCGTGAATATTGCAATTTTCTACCACACTTAACTTGCCAGTATCTTTCTTCAAGTGAAAACAGGCGGCAGGGTACACCCCAGGCGAGAAATGGGCCCTTGCCACGTGCTCGCCGTCAAGATAACAGTCTACAAATTGAATAAAATGTTCTGTTTTCGATGGGTGAAGGGTATCGCCAATACGTGCGTAAACGTCCGTGCACCCTTCCTCGGGAATAAAATCACATTTTTTTTCCACTTTTACCAGTGGCACGTGTTTTCCCTCGGCCTCGGGGCTTTCTTCAGCCGAACGCTTGAAAATATCGTCGTCTTGTTTAAACGCATCTTTTTTCGACCCGCATACCGGGCAATTTTCAGGAACACCATTAAATTCAAGGTGCCCGCATACTTGACAAATAAATACACTCATTTTGCTTTATTTTTAGGTTTATAATTTATTGACGCTATCGCTTTATAGTAATGCCTAAAAGTATGCCAAAAATCCTTGTAAAATTATTCCCAGGCAGAAAAACCACGGTCATATTATTTGGATAAGAAAGAAAAGTCTACTGGCCCAGGCCAAAAAAGGCTCCACCGGTAAAATACATGAACCCGGTTTATTGTCCGCGGATGATGAAATTATTTCTCACGGGAAAACTTTTCTACATGAAGGGTAAAAATTTTAAAGATGATCAAGTAAACACTTTGAAATGGAAAAATGCATTTAATAAATGATCAGGGGCGAATAATAAAAAAATACAATAACAAAATACATATATTATTAACATTTCATATCTTGAAAAAAATTCCTGAAAAACTAATTTAAAATGATTCTAAATAACGTATTGTCATCGTTATTTATATACAAAATTGAGACGTTCACCTTCAAAATTTGGCCGTTCGTCAAAATAAAAAAAACATGAAAAACGAATTCGAAACTTTTTAAACTGATTGATGTATAATCAATAAACTTTTTAAAATATAACAAATTGCATGTATATTAATAATTTACTATTTTTCCATTGCAATATGGAGCTTAAAAAAATTAAAAGGGTTTAACTAAAGAAATACGAAAAATGATTGTTAAATTAAAATTGAAGAATTCGGAAAAGAACGCGCTAATTGATGACGGCACCTATGATTTTATCCTAAACCACCCGTATTACAAGAAAATAAAGTTACTGGAAAATTTACGGATACATTCCAGCGGGTACGCGTTTTTTCAAAAGAACTGGAGGCAAACCGATGGTAGCTACAAGTGCGAAACCATCTACTTGCAGAAACTCGTGGCTGAAAAATTCGTGGAACGGCCCGAGGCACTAAAAGACCATAAGAAACTATGGGTACGCTTTAAGAACGCGAACCCGTTAGACTGCCGCGTGAACAACCTGGAATGGTCAACCCTGTCCAACGTGGTCCGCAATACCAGTAAAACGGACAATAAACTGGGTTACCGGGGTGTAGTGAAAATAGGCAAAAAGTACCAGGCTATCATTTATTTAAACCGACAAGGCATAAACCTGGGAAAATTTGACACGGCAGAAGAAGCTGCTTTGGCCTATAACGAAAAATCCTTGGAGTTGTTTGGCAAAACAAGGAGCTTGAACAAGGTTAAAAAAACCTCCGATAAACAATAACAGCCATTATAAAGTGGCTAAAGCGGCACCGATAATGCCGGCATGATTTTGAAGTTTTGCCGGCACCACTTTTGTATCGGTTTTTAAATAATCTTCAAAATTTTCCATTTTTTTGCTCGCTCCACCGCCTATGATAATGAGGTCGGGGTAAAATAGTTTTTCCATGTACCGCAGGTATTTACCGAAACGTTTTCCCCATTTCTTCCAGGATAGATCATGTTCTTTCCGGGCAGCATCAGAGGCCCAATGCTCTGCAATTTTACCCTTGTAGTAAACATGGCCAAGTTCTGTATTGGGCAATAACACGCTTTTATTAAAAATGGCAGTGCCCAGTCCGGTACCCACTGTTACAATTATTACCACCCCCTCGTGATCGTTCGCGTGGCCAAACTTTATCTCGGCCATACCGGCAGAATCGGCGTCGTTTAAGAGGACAAATTCAAGGTCGGTGTAGGATTTAAAAAACTCTTCCCCGTGCACGCCAATCCAGCTATCATCAATATTTGACGCGGTAAGGACCTTTCCATGAAGGATCGCGGCCGGGAAGGCTATGCCTACCTTATCTTTATATTCGAAATGATCGATTATTTCTTTTATCGTACGTGCTACCGCGTCGGGCTTGGAAGGGTCTGGCGTGAGTATCCTGTGCCGCTCGCCTATCAATTCGCCCGTATCTGTATTTATCAAAGCCCCTTTAATACCCGATCCACCAAAATCAATTCCTAATCTTATCATAATAACCCTTCAATTAATTATTTTATTTAATTTTTAACGTACGCCTTATCAATAATGTTTTAAAAAAAATGACTTCTTTACATGTTCTTCAGTTCTTCGGTCAATTTTTGCAGTGAATCCTTTGCATTGCCAAATAACATCCTTGTTTTATCGTCAAAAAACAAGTAATTTTCTATCCCTGCATAACCCTTGCCCATTCCACGTTTCATAACGATAATATTTTTGGCCTGGTTGGCTTTAATAATAGGCATCCCGTATATCGGGCTGGAAGGATCGTTTTCGGCAGCCGGGTTCACCACGTCGTTGGCACCAATTACCACCACCACGTCGGTATTGGGCAATTGGGGGTTTATGTCGTCCATTTCAACAAGCTTCTCGTAAGGCACATCGGCCTCGGCCAACAGCACGTTCATATGCCCGGGCATACGCCCTGCCACCGGGTGGATAGCGTATTTTACTTCCACGCCGTTTTCTTCCAGTAATTTGTCCAGTTCATGGCAAACATGTTGGGCTTGTGCCACGGCCAAACCATAACCCGGTACAACAACCACGCGTTGGGAATAGTTTAACAACACGCTGGCATCGCTCATGGAAATTTCCTTGATCGTGCCCCCTTCTTGGCCAACAGCAGCACCACCACCACCGAAAGCACCCACGATCACGTTCAAGAGCGAACGGTTCATGGCCTTGCACATCAACACGGTGAGAATGGAACCGGCAGCCCCTACAAAAATACCGCCCAGGATCATGGCCTGGTTTCCATAAATAAAACCGGCCATGGCAGCGGCAATCCCCGTGAAGGAATTAAGCAGGGAAATGACCACCGGCATATCGGCCCCTCCAATGGGCAGGACAAATAGCACGCCGTATAACAAGGAGAGGGTGAAAAGCCCGTATATCAAGAACACCTGGTCAGTAGTACCTTGTGCCATCATGTAAACAATAATGCCTACCAAGGCGAGCAATAAAACAATGTTAACATATTTCATCACGGGCGATCGGCTATCACCAATTTTCCCGTCAAGTTTGCCATAGGCGATCATGCTCCCGCTAAAAGATATGCTCCCGATCATTAAGCCCAGCAACGTTACCAACAACACGCCAGCACCCGTTGAATTCGGGTATTCAAGTAATGCCACCAGGGCTGAAGCGGCCCCACCGGTAGCGTTAAAAAATGAAACCAACTGGGGCATAGCCGTCATCTTCACCTTCTTGGCGATAACAAAACCCAGGATGGAACCGAACGCGATCGTTACGATCACGATAATCGCGTTGGCCGGGGATATACCTCCCGATGAACCCTTGTGCAAGGCCAGGGTGGTAATCATGGCCAGGATCATGCCGGCAGCCGCCCAAAAATTCCCCTTCCGGGCACTCTCCGGGTGGCTTAATAATTTCAAACCAACCACGAAAAGAATGGCCGCGATTAAATAACTTAATTCCAATAAAGCTTGTCCGTATGTAAAAGTTTGACCCGTTA
>CAZKIR010000013.1:0-20193 GCA_964552835.1 uncultured Bacteroidales bacterium | reverse complement strand
TTAAAGATGCCATGGAACGGGCCAAGCTGGATGCCGTGCACGCGGTTTTGTTTAAAGGGATTCCCGGTTCTAACCTGGAAGAGCCCCTGGTAAGCACCGAGAAGATGCTCAAGCACAAGGAATATTTTAATAATTTTTTCGGGACCGACGAGTGGTTGACCGAGCTGGAAGATATAAAAGTAAAGAAGACGATTGGCGCCCCTTACCTTAATTACGTGAACCTTAGCACGGACGGCTCGGTTGGCTCCAACGACGTGGTGAAAGTAGGCAAGAAATACAAGGTAGGCGTGGCCGTGGCCTTGGCACATGCCCGCTTGCGCGAACAGCTCGAGAAAGACAATATTATCGAGGAATTCGCTGCAGCGGTGTCCGTTCAAAAGCCCTCTATCATGGTAGTACCGGCTGATGATTGGTGCAACAAGAACGGGTACATGATCGAGTTTGAAAACAGTTTCGGGCAAACCACCAAGGTGCCCGATTACCAAAAAGCACTGCAAGAAAACAGCCAGCTGCGCCTGGTTATTTCAAAAATTGCCGAGATGTTTGCCGAAAGGGGCTTCCCGCTAAAGGATTTGAAAGCCACCCTGGATAAGATTGCCAAAGACCAAATGCGCATGAGCGTGCAATCCTCTAAAGAATCATTTTCCGGTATCAAGCAATCGCCCGTGGACATGCTGAACCAAACCGCCCAGGCTGATATCCTGTTAAAAGTAGGATGGATAGTGAACAAGAATGGACCCCGTCAATCCATTACCTTCCGTATCGACGCGATCGACCCCTATACCTCAGAACAAATAACGGGTGCATCGGGTACGGGGCCAGAACTCGTGTCAAACGATATCCCTATATTGCTGGAAGAAGCTGTTGTATCGCACTTGGACAACTTGCAAGATGATATGCAGGATTATTTTGGGGATATCCGTGAAAACGGCCGTAAGATATCTGTAAAAGTTATGATTTGGGAAAATGCCGGGTTTGACCTGGAAAGCTATTGCGATGGCGATATTTATATTGACCTGATTTATGACTGGATGCTTGACAATACAGTGAACGGTGCTTTTACTGAGGCCAGTGCCACCGAAAACATGATCAATTACGAGCGGGTGCGCATCCCCTTAGAAGACAAGCGCGGCAGGAAATACAATGCCCGTCAGTTTGGCCGGAAACTCAGGGGTTACCTCGAGGCTACCTGTGGCCTCCAACGCCAGGTAAAATCTGATAATAAAGGTCTTGGAGAGGTTTGGATAATCCTGGGCGCGCAATAAAAATCTGTTACTCGAGTACAGGCTTATCACTTATTTTTACTTGTACCCTCCCGGATAGCCGGGAGGGTATTTTTTTGATGGGTGCCGGTCTTTGAACCTGAATTTTATAGAACAAACATGAATTATAAACAATCAAGCATGCTGAAAACCTGGCCTCTTTTAACCCGCCCCCTCTATTTTGTTAACAACTCATTTTGATATTCCGGTAGGTTCATTGTACTATTGTACTGCTCTTGCTGGTTTCCCGCTCCTTCTTTCGAAGGCCCGGGATGAAAAGGGAATTCCGTGATCCTGACTGTTTTGTCAGGAAAGTCGGGAGCTGTCCCCGCAGCTGTAGGCCATTGCCCGTGAAAACGGGATGTTTCGGTAAATAGCCACTTTGTTTTTCTTTAAGAGTTGGAGAATCCTTTTAAGGTGAAGTTAGGGAGAACAAGCTCTCCTTCGCCAAGGCTTCGGAGAACAAGCTCTCCTTCGCCAAGGCTTCGGAGAACAAGGGAAGGCGGTTGGAACATGGCAAGCCAGAAGACCTGCCAGCAGGTTTTATTCAAAGCTTTCGGGTTGAAAAGCAAAGGATTGGAACACCATGGTTGTCACCTGTCCCCTGATTTTAACCGAAAGCTGCATGTGTTATTAATTAGTTAAATTTATTTGTCATGAAAAGTGCAGCTTTAATTATTAAACGGAACGGGGAGCATGTCCCCTTTGAACAAGAGAAAATTACTTTCGCAATTTTCAAGGCCTTGCGTGCTGTTGGCGCCCCCGATCGCGAAAAAGCTTCGGAATACAGTCAGCAGGTCGTTGCCCGTCTGGATACCGGGGATCGGGATACACCTCCATCCGTGGAGGAAACACAGGATATCGTAGAACAAGTGCTTTTCGGGAACAAGGAATTCCAGGCGGCCAAGGCATATATTATCTACCGGTACCAGCACCAGAACATGCGCGACACCAAGGAGATATTTTCTAATATTGATACCGTGGAAGATTACATCAGCCTGAGCGATTGGCGGGTGAAAGAGAGTGCCAACTCCTCCTATTCCCTTCAAGGGCTAAACCAGCATGTGTCTACCATCGTGAGCTCTCAATACTGGCTTAATCAAATTTACCCTAAAGAAATCGCGGATGCCCATAAAACAGGCCGTTTTCATGTTCACGACCTGGGCTTTTTAAGCGTGTATTGCGTGGGATGGGATCTGGAAGATTTACTGATGACCGGGTTTAAAGGGGTAGAAGGAAAAACCCAAAGCAAACCGGCCAAGCACCTGCGCTCGGCACTGGGGCAAACCGTGAACTTTTTTTATACCATGCAGGGCGAGGCTGCAGGGGCGCAAGCTTTTTCAAATTTCGATACCTACCTGGCCCCCTTTATCCGTTATGATAAATTGAATTATGACCAGGTAAAGCAATGCTTGCAAGAGTTCTTCTTTAACATGAACATTCCCACCCGGGTAGGTTTTCAAACACCCTTTACCAATGTAACCTTGGATTTAAAAATACCTGGTTTTATGCAAGAACAACCGGTAATTATCGGTGGCCAGTTACAAGATGATACCTATGGCGATTTTCAAGAAGAACTGGATATCTTTAATAAAGCATACGCTGAAGTTATGCTTGAAGGGGATGCCAACGGCAGTGTTTTTTCTTTTCCTATCCCAACTTATAACATTACCCCCGATTTTGATTGGGACAACCCCGACTATGACAATATCTGGGAAATCACGGCCAAGTATGGGATCCCGTATTTTTCAAATTTCGTGAATTCAGATATGGCCCCGGACGACGTGCGGAGTATGTGTTGCCGGTTACGGCTCGATAAGCGGGAATTAAAAAAAAGGGGCGGGGGCTTGTTCGGCGCCAATCCCCTTACCGGTTCTATTGGCGTGGTTACAATTAACCTGCCCAAGTTGGGCTACGAGGCTAAATCGAAGGAGGATTTTTTCCAGCGCCTTTCAAACCTGATGGGCCTGGCCAAAAACAGCCTGGAAATTAAGCGGAAAGTGATCGAGCGGCTTACCGGGCAAGGCTTGTACCCGTACTCTAAGTTTTACCTGCGGCATTTGTTCAAGAAAAATGGTGTTTATTGGGGCAACCATTTTTCTACTATTGGCATCGTGGGCATGAACGAGTGTTGCTTGAATTTTATCGGTAGCAACATCGGGGAAACTACCGGGCATGCCTTTGCAGAAGAAGTGATGGACTTCATGCGGGGCGAGTTGGAAAAATGCCAGGAAGAAACAGGCCATATTTATAACCTTGAGGCCACCCCGGCGGAAGGTACATCATACCGGCTGGCACGGATCGACAAGATGCAGTACCCCGATATCCTGACTGCTAACGAAAAAGCATACCGTAACGGGGGAGAACCTTATTATACAAATTCTACCCAGTTGCCCGTGAACTTCACGGACGACTTGTTCGAGGCCTTGCGCTTGCAGGATAACTTGCAAACCAAATATACCGGCGGGACCGTTTTTCATACTTTCGTGGGCGAAAACCAGTTGCCAAAAGAATCCGTGAAACGTTTGGTACAAAAAGTAACCCAAAATTTCAAATTGCCATATATTACTTTATCCCCCACTTTTAGTATTTGCCAGGATCATGGTTACTTGTACGGGGAACACCCCTTTTGTCCCAAGTGCAAACAATTGGGCAAAGAGCAGGAATGCACCGTTTTTTCACGTATCGTGGGTTACCTGCGCCCCGTGAACCAATGGAATGCCGGAAAACAAGAAGAATACAAGGGTAGGGCCTTGTTTGACAAGAATGGGATCGAAAACAAGCCAAACCAGCAAATGGTGGTTACAGAAGCCGCTGAAGTAATTGGAAGGGAAGGGTAAACGAAAACCTTATTTTCGCGTGGAACAAATAAATTTGCCTGTAGCAGGCCTGCAAAAACAAAGCTTGGTCGATTTTCCAGGCCAACTTAGTGCTGTCGCGTTTACCCGGGGATGTAATTTAAGGTGTGTATATTGCCATAATCCTGATCTGGTTTACCCGTGCCTGTTTAAAGATGAAAACCTTTTGGAAACGGGGCATGTTGTTCGGTGGATACAAGAGAATGCCAGCTTGCTGGATGCCGTGACCATTACCGGGGGCGAACCGACCATGCACCCTTCTCTTCCTGTCTTTATCCGGACAATAAAAAAGTTGGGATTAAAAGTAAAACTTGATACCAACGGGACAAACCCTGGTATGTTGGAAAAACTGGTCTCGAAAAGCTTGCTTGATCACGTGGCTATGGACGTGAAAGCCCCCTTGGCCCTGCAAGATTACCAGGGGATAGCAGGCAAGCATTTTAACCAAGAAATGCTAGGGAACGTGAAGAAGTCCATTTTTATATTATGCCAAAGTAGCTTGTCCCATGAATTCAGGACAACCTTGGTGAACGGGTACCATACCCTTGGGTCCGTTCATGATATTGCTGCCGTGCTAAAAGGTTGTTTATACCTGCAAAATTTTAAAAATGCCCCTGGTATGGTCCACGAGGGTTTACAGCCATTCAAGGGTTTCGAGGCCATCAAAGAAGGTAAATATGGTTATGTCCTTGTTGAACGAAGGGGATGAGAGGGCCAGTTTTCTTTTTTACGCGTATCTCACCTGTATATCCTGCGTACCGGGCAAAAATGAATATTCTAATCACAGCTGGTGAAAAATATCGCGAAAAATTTATCTTTGTATCAATTTCATATACTATGAACACGAGAAAAATCATTGAAGGGGGCTTAGCTTATATTTTAATAGCCTTGTTGTTATTTTTCTGGCTTGATAAGACATGGTTACTTTATATAGCTACAAGTATACTTGTTTTAATCATGATCGTTCCGCGGGTATTTCAACCCTTGAGTTGGTTTTGGTATACCCTGACCGGTTATCTCGGAAAACTTGTTTCAAGAGTGTTATTGTCCGTCATTTTTCTCGTGTTGGTAACCCCAATGGGTTTGCTCCGGAAAGTTATGGGCAAGGATAACCTGAAGCTCAAAGATTTTAAAAAAACAGGTGGAAGTTCATTCTTTTCGATAAACAAAGAATTTTCTGCCCAAGATATGGATAAACCTTTTTAACAATACAAGATATGGAATTTTTAAAAGAATTATGGGGGTTTTTAAAGAGCCGTAAAAAATACTGGTTATGGCCTGTTATTATTATATTATTGATATTCGGGGTTTTAATTGTTTTGTCTGCTGGCTCTGCCATAGCACCATTTATATACACTTTATTTTAAGAAAACGGAAATATGCCGGCTCAATATATTCTAGGGATTTCTGCTTATTATCATGATAGCGCCGCGGTGCTTGCCCGGGATGGAGAAGTAATGGCTGCCGCACAAGAAGAACGGTTTTCAAGGGTCAAACATGATGCTTCTTTTCCTGCCCGCGCGATAAAATACGTGTTAGAAGAAGAAGGGGTTACAATGCAAGAGATTGATAAAGTTGTTTTTTATGACAAGCCTTTTATCAAGTTCGAACGTTTGCTGGAAACATATCATGCTTTCGCGCCCAGGGGTTTATTTTCTTTTTTGCATGCCATCCCGGTTTGGATAAAAGAAAAACTGTTTTTGAAGAAAACCTTGCGGGACGAGTTAAGAAGAATGGGGGGCAGGAACGATCTCGTCATACTATTTCCCGAGCACCACTTGTCTCATGCGGCCAGTGCTTTTTATCCTTCCCCTTTTCAGGAAGCGGCCATCCTTACCCTTGATGGGGTAGGGGAATGGGCAACTGCAACCCTTGGCCACGGGAACGGTAGTGCCATAAAAATCCTAAAAGAATTGCGGTTTCCACATTCTGTTGGTTTATTATATGCTTCTTTTACTTATTTCTTGGGTTTTAAAGTAAACAGTGGTGAGTACAAGTTAATGGGCTTGGCCCCATACGGGAACCCTGCTTCCGGGCAAACAAAAGAGTTTGTCCAGCTAATCAAGGATAAATTGGTGGATATCTGTCCAGATGGTTCCATAGTTTTAAACATGAAATATTTTAATTATGCCACTGGTTTGACCATGGTCCAGGACAAGAAATGGGAAAAACTATTCAAGTTGGCAAGGAGAAAGCCTGAAGATAAAATTGAACCCGGACATATGAACTTGGCCTTGGCCATTCAACTTGTCACCGAAGAAATTGTTATGAAAATGGCACGTGCGGTGAAAGCAATGACAGGTTCCAGGTACCTGGTAATGGCCGGGGGCGTGGCACTTAACAGCGTGGCCAATGGAAAACTCCTTCAGGAAGGTATTTTCGAAGATATTTGGGTGCAGCCCGCGGCCACTGATGCTGGAGCTGCCTTAGGTGCTGCTTTGGCAACACGTTATATTTATGATAAAAAAGAACGTTTTCTTGGGGCTGGTGATGGCATGAAAGGGGCTTTCCTTGGGCCGTCTTGGCATGCCAAACAACTTGCCTTGTTGCAAACCAAGCACGATGCCTCTTTTCTGCCATTTGATACCATGGACGAATTGATAAAAGAAACCGCTAAAATTATATCGGAAGGGAAAATCGTGGGATGGTTCCAAGGGCGTATGGAATTTGGTCCGCGTGCCCTCGGGAACAGGAGCATCCTTGCAGATGCCCGGAACCCGGACATGCAGAAAAAGTTAAACCTGCGCATAAAATACAGGGAAGGTTTTCGGCCTTTTGCCCCCTCGGTTTTAAAAGAAGATGCCGCGGAATATTTCCACATCGACCGGCCTTCACCATACATGCTCATGGTAGTGCCCATGCAAGAGAAACACCGGAAAACTGTACCGGCTGATTATAATGAATGGCCATTATATGATAAATTATATTTCCAGCGATCCGGCATACCGGCAGTAACCCATGTTGATTATTCTGCCAGGCCCCAAACGGTAAGCAAAGCCACCAATCCCTTGTATTGGCAGTTAATTAACGAGTTTAAAAGACTGACGGGTTGTAGTGTAATCATTAACACGAGTTTTAACGTGCGGGGCGAGCCTATCGTTTGTGCCCCGGATGAAGCATATCGTTGTTTCATGAGCACCGAGATGGATTACCTGGTGATCGGGAATGCCCTTTTTGACAAGAAAAAACAAGCGGAAGGTATCCATTTTTCAAGAGATTTTGAAATGGATTAAGGATTATTCAAAGGTTTTTGATAGTTCTTCAGGAATTTTTAACCCTTTGCTTTTTAACTCAGTTATTATTTTTTTTCCTTCTTCTTTTTGCCCTGATAACGAATATAATAATGCTAAACGGTACAATATTACATTATCCATGGGATATTTACCCTTTAATTCTTCCAAAATATCCACGGCCAGGTATTCCATGCTTATTTGCATGTATACCTTGGCTAGAAGCATCTTTCCTTCTTTTTTCTCGTGGTTTGTTTGGATAAGTTCATGGGCTTTTAGCACCTCCGATAAGATGTTTTCCAATATACTAACTTCTATCAGGCTTTGTTTTTGATATCGTGTTACTATTTTGATAACTTCCCTTGCTTTTTCAAAATCTTCTTGCGCTACAGCCGTACGGAACAGGTTATAGGCCACATCATCATTATATTCCTCATTTTTAAGGAAATACAAGAAATCAAGCATGGCGGCCTTGGGTTCTTTTGCTTTGATATATAGTTCCCCTCTTTTTTTTAAAAAAGAATGATCCCCAGGTTGATAAAGCAATTGTTGGTTAATTTCCTGAATTTTATTGAAAATTTCTTGTTTTTCTTTTGCCTCCTGGTACTTAATTATTGCCCAGGGGCTTAGGTCATTAATGATTTTGTTAAAATCAGCGAGGGCTTTTTGCAAGTTAAGCTTTTTATAATGCGCGATGGCCCGGGTTTGTATAATGTTTTTAGAGTTTTTTCCCTGGTTGTCTAAATGGTTGCATATTTCAATGCATTCCATGAAATACCCGTTTTCCAATAAAAGTTTGGCCATTTTTTCCAAGTATTCATGATCATTCGGGTACTTGTGAAAATACTCGCCAATGGACAGTGCTATTTTATACTGGTTATCTTCTTTTTGATAGCTTTCAATATTTTTTCTCAACCTGTTTTTGGTACACGAGGTAAATAAGAAAACCAACATCAAGAGAAATAATGTACATGTTTTTTGCATGGGGCCTATTATTAAAATAAAATTTTTTGCAAGTGGCCAGCGACTAGTTTATGGCCTTCACTATTCCAGTGGTTATCGGATTTCAAGTAATATTTTTTTATCACGATAGCTGGATTTTGTTCATTAATGAATACTGGAAATAAATTGATAAAATTGATATGGTTATCTAAGGCGAATTTTTCCCATGATTTAACATATTCATCGTGCGTGTCGCGGGCAATTATTTGGGGATGCCAGGGATGCACTGAAATGGCAAGTTCGATTTCATGTTTTTTGCAGAATTCATGTAACCTTAACGTATTTTCTTGCCCCAGTTGTATTCCTTTTAGTGCCAGTTTCCTGAAATTAGGGTCTTTGAGCCAATTCCCAACCCCGTGAAACCGGGGGTTTGCTAGTAGCACTTCGTCATTAAAATGGGTAAAAAACGAATAATAAATATCCAGGGTAACAGGTTCTGTATTTTTTACTTGGTTGTTGCTTATCCCTATATTCGTGGCTGCTTTCGAGAATGCTTTTCTTTCTTTCGCGTTGATGATTTTTTGAATGGAATAAACAAAAAATGAATTTCTTTTTAAAAAGGCTTTACAATTCATCCATTGGTTTGTTGCCCACGGGTTGGTTGCTGGTTCAAAGGGTTCATATACAAGTTCGTTTTGAATATCGGAAATATCAATTAGCATGAAAATCTTGTCCACTTGCAACCCTTTTTCCTCGATAAGGTATTTTGCTTTCAAGTAGGAAATTTTCGGGCTATAACTTACCACGCTGGCATTTATAATATCGTATTTTTCTTTGTCCACTTCTTTTCCCAGGATTCCAACGAATGTTTTTTCAAAAGGCACGTCTACGCCTTCAGCATGTGAATCCCCCAAGAATAGGACACGGGTTTTGCCAGGCGTTTGTAAGGGGACTTTTCTGGCGGTCGAGTCCCTGCAAGCTATAGAATTGGTGTTAAATGGGTAAATTGAGGTAGCCCAGCGCCCGAAGGATTCCTGGTTTGGTTTTAAACCATGATGGTAATATGCATCGGCCCTTCTAAATTCCTGGTACTTGCGGGGCACTAAAAAGATTCCCAACACGATATCCAGGATAAGAAAAAAGACTGCCAGGATAACGACGAGGCTTATACCGGGGTGTTTCTCTAAAAGACTTTTGTTTTTTGGCATGTAGATAAAAGTTAACAGGATTACGCGAATATAAAATTATTTTGGAATGCCTGCCAGGTTCTCTATGGCCTTTACCAGGGCCTGGGTGCCTTTTTTGCCCATTCCCAGGGCTTTAACGCTCAGGTATAATTGTTTTGCCAATGCCAGGCCGGGCAGCGAAAGCCCCATTCGTTCGGCCTCTTCCAGGGCAATTCCCATGTCCTTAATAAAATGTTCCACGTAAAAACCGGGTTCCATGTCGTTTTTCACGATCCTTGGAGCCAGCTTGTCCAATGTCCAACAGCCTGCTGCCCCCTTGGTAATCGATTTTAGCATGGTTTCCAGGTTTAGGCCGGCCTTTGCGCCATATACCAAACTTTCGCATACCCCGATCATGGTGCCAGCAATGGTTACCTGGTTGCACATTTTGGTATGTTGCCCGCTGCCCGCTGGCCCCTGGTAGATGATATTGCCTCCCATGAGCTGCAGCAATGGCATGATTTCTTCAACGGCCGTTTTTTTTCCGCCTACCATAATGGAAAGCTTCCCTTCTCTTGCCCCCACGTCACCACCTGAGACCGGGGCATCAATTGCCTGGCATTTTTTTTCCCCTGCTGCCTGGGCTATTTTTTTGGCCAACATGGGCTTGGTGGTGGTCATATCTACTAGGATAGCCCCTTTCTTCACGCCAGTAAAAATTCCATTTTCACCGAAATATACTTCTTCAACGTCAGCGGGATAGCCCACGATGGTAAATACAATGTCCGAATGGGCGGCGATTTCAGCGGGTTTGCCCAACCAGGTAGCCCCAGCCTTGATTAAATCTTTCGCTTTGCTTCTCGTGCGGTTATAAACCGAGCAGGAATAACCATCATTTAACAAGTGTTTTAGCATCGAATGCCCCATCACGCCCGTGCCGATCCATCCAATTTTTTTCATTTTTTGTCCCATATTGTTTCATGAAAATTTTTATTCCCAATTTGAAAAATGTAAATTTAACCAATTCAAAATAAAATGCCTTATGGAACAAATAACATCTCACCCACTCTACAAGAAAATGGATTCGTTCGAGGTAATTTCCGAAACCTTTCGGGGCTATTTCAAGCATTTTGTACCATTGATATCGGCCAGTATTTTGGCCAATCTTGTTATCCATTTAGTGGTGTTCGCGTTAGGCTTACAAAAAGGCTTTATGGTGCACCCTTCTCATTACCCGGTCGTGAATAACTTGGGCGACCTGGTATTAGGCTCGTTTATTATTCTTTTCGTGGCCCTTTTTGTCTATTCATTCGTCTTTTCTTTTATGGCCAATTATATTTTTCAGGTGCCACGGCCAAGCCAATTATCTGCCAAGGCAATTTTACGGGATACTTTGTATAAACATTTTGGAAGGGTGCTCGTGGTCATGGTTTTAGTTTCAATCATAACCTCCCTGGCTTTTGTTTTCGGGGTGATCGTGTTGATTATTGGTTCCTTGGTGGCTTTCTTGTATTTTGGTACCGTTTTTTCATCTTTTGGCGGGATAATAGTGGCCGAGCAAAGGTCTTCGCTGGATGTCATGGGCAGGTGTTTCAATTTAAGCCATAAGGATTTTTGGGAAGCTCTCGGTGCTTTTGTTTTATTCTTGCTTTCCTTGTTAGTTATTTCAGTGATACTAGGAATCCTGAGCTTGTTGCCCCAGATGTTCTATTTTATTGGTGAAGCATTATCCGGTAAAGGTGTTTTCGATATCATGGAGGGCATGACGCTTATGCAAACCGGGGGATACTGGGTGACCGCGCTATTAAATTTCGTGTTTTCATCGCTTATCATGCCCTTGTTGCCCGTGTTTTCAGTTGTCTTGTACCTGAAGGTTAAATACAAGGAAGATCACGCGTTGCCTCCGCTACCATACGAGAAAAGGGAGAATTAGAATTCTGATTTAAAATGAAAAACAAGATGTTTGTATTTTTCCTGGGCCATTTGTAAGGCGTAGGCCGAGTCGGCTAGGTACACGTCACGCCCGTGTTTGTCTTCGGCAATATACTGGTATTTTCTTTTTTTAAAATCTTCCAGCTCGTTTTTGTCCTTGCTTTCAATCCAGCAAGCCTTGTAAAGCTGGATGGGTTCATATTTACATGAGGCGCCGTATTCATGCTCCAGCCGGAACTGGATCACGTCAAATTGAAGCGGCCCAACTGTACCAATTATTTTACGGCCGTTAAATTTGTTGGTGAACAATTGTGCGACCCCCTCGTCCATTAGTTGATCGATGCCCTTGTATAATTGCTTGTACTTCATCGGGTCGGCATTTTCAATATAGCGGAACATCTCGGGTGAGAAGCTCGGTAAACCTTTAAAATTTATTTTTTCGCCTTCGGTCAGGGTGTCCCCGATTTTAAAATTCCCCGTGTCGTGCAATCCCACGATATCGCCGGGATAAGCATCATCAATGATGGATTTTTTCTCGGCCATGAACGCTGTCGGGCTCGAGAACTTGAAATTTTTACCTTGACGGACATGGAAATAATTCTTGTTCCGCTCGAATTTCCCGGAACATATTTTCACGAAGGCCAACCTGTCCCGGTGCCGGGGATCGAGGTTGGCGTGAATTTTAAAGACAAAACCCGAGAACTTGGTTTCTTCCGGCATTACAAATCTTTCATCAGTTTTGGAAGGAAGTGGGCCCGGGGCGATTTCCAGAAAGCATTCCAACAAATCTTTTACCCCGAAATTGTTTAACGCACTGCCAAAGAATACCGGGGCAATATCACCTTTCATGTAACTTTCGCGATCAAACGCGGGGTATACTTCAGTAGCCAGCTCGTGTTCTTCCCGTAAGGTCGCGGCTGCATCTTCTCCTATATACTGTTCGGTTTCTTTTCCGTTCAGGTCTTTTAATGCAATGATATCGCCAAGTTTTTGCTTGTTCTCGGCATGGTAAAGATTGAGTTGTTGCTCGTGTATATTGTACACGCCCTTGAAAGTTGGCCCGTTACCGATGGGCCAGCTCAAGGGACGTACAGATATTTCCAGTTGTTCTTCTAACTCGTCCATCAGGTCAAAAGGATCTTTGCCCGGGCGGTCCATCTTATTCACGAAAACAATCACGGGGGTTTTCCGTAAGCGGCAGACATTCATCAATTTCCTGGTTTGGGCTTCCACTCCCTTGGCCGCGTCAACCACGATTATCACGCTGTCCACGGCCGTTAAGGTACGGTAGGTATCTTCCGCGAAATCCTGGTGGCCGGGCGTGTCAAGAATATTTATTTTTTTGCCCTTGTATTCAAACCCCATTACAGAAGTAGCCACGGAAATGCCCCGTTGCCTCTCAATTTCCATGAAATCGGAGGTGGCGGTTTTTTTTATCTTGTTTGATTTTACCGCACCAGCGGTTTGGATAGCGCCCCCGAACAAGAGTAATTTTTCGGTTAAGGTCGTTTTTCCAGCGTCCGGGTGGCTCACGATGCCAAATGTCTTTCTCCTGCTAATTTCTTCTCTAAGTGCCATAATGCTTTTTCAAAAATGTAGGCCGCGAAAATAATACATGTTTTATACACTGCCCCAATGATTTTATTATTTTTACAACATAAAACGCTGTATTGGATATTGACAGCAAGCAATTTGATAATTTCGACGAAGTGGGACGCGAAATACCTTGAAATGATTGCTGAAAGGGTAGCAAGAGGATAAGAGTGTTTATTGCCTACTTCCCCTTTTGCCATCTCCTGAAAACGTTTACCGGCACTTTTGACTGGGGTATGGATTTCATCGGGAACACCGAGTGGCTTACATGCCGTATATCCTCTACCACGTAAAAGGCATTAGGATGGTGTTCCTCTATTAAATTGGCCACTTTTTTTATTTCCTGCCTTTTCACGATTGTATAAATGATATTCGTGTTCTCTTTCACGCCGTGTGCCAGCACGGTAGTAACCCCATAACCTTTAGAATACAATACGCTTAATAATTTTGTCGGTTCGGATTTAGTGAACACGCGAATGATCACGATACCTATGGCCAACTTTTCTTCCACCAGAAGCCCAACGTAATTGCCTACCGCGAAGCCCCCGGCAAAAGCAATATAATACAAGAAGTTGTCCAAATGTTCAAATATCCTGGAAACGGCTATAATCCATATTAATACCTCGAAAAACCCCAGGATTGGCGATATTACACGATTTCCCTTGGCCACGAAAATAATTCGCAGGGTGCCGATGGTAACATCAAGGATCCTCGCGAAAAAGATCAGCAAGGGGATTATTATTAAATCGTAGAAATTTTCGTTTATCCAAAACAGGTTTTCCATATGTAAATAATTTTAGGAATAGCGTCCTCAAAATTATAAACAATGATTTGAAAAAACGAGTGTTTTTGTTGAAAACACATCGAACTTATCTATTTGTTAAACAGTTCTTAAACAGAGTTATGGTAGTTTTTTACAGGATTGTTGCCAGAAAAAGTTTTTATTAAAACTTCATTTTTTTTCTATCCAATTCGTAATTTCCCCGGCCATCGGATCGGTTTTTGGTGGGTAAGTGCCCACCAGCTTACCTTGCTCGTCAACCAGGTATTTTTGAAAGTTCCATGTTACCTTTGAATCCGTCTTGCCGTTTTTTTCTTTTTCCGTAAGCCATTGGTATATCGGGTGCATGTCGTCGCCCTTCACGGATATTTTGGCCATCATGGGAAAACTGACCCCGTAATTCACCTCGCAAAATTGTTTTCTTTCCTCGTTCGTGCCAGGTTCCTGGTTCATGAAATTATTCGCGGGAAAACCGATAATGGTGAACCCCTGGTCCTTGTATTTTTGGTATAGAGCTTCCAAATCCTTGTATTGGGAAGTAAGGCCGCATTTTGAAGCCGTGTTCACGATCAATACTTTTTTCCCGGCTAATCGTGACATTGGGAAAGTTCCCCCATCAATGGTTTTGGTAGAGAACGAATGTAACGTTTTATGATTTTGCCCGTTTAATAGGAGCGGGGTCAACAGTAATAATAGTAAGGTAATTTTTTTCATCTATTTTAAATTTTTAGTTTATTGTTCTTTTTTATAAACAACAAATCATATAAAAAGTTTATACTCTTGTAATTCAATCATTCCAGGTCTTTAATAAGTTTCTTTAGGACAAGCACAAGAATAAAAAATATAATTATTTTTATACTTTTAAATATTTTTATACTTTTAACAGATAAATTAACGGGATGCTCTCGACGAACTATACATGTGATTTAAACTTTGCGTTTGACGTTTTCAAGATACTTCAAGAAGACGAGTTAAGTTATTTTTACCGGGGCAGTTTTTCCCAGAAAATTGCTGAAAGCTTGATATCCCTCACGGAAACGAACCTTGATAAAACTGAAGAGCCTACCAAGATCAAGAAGAAAGTGTATTTTATCATGGTCGAGAGCCTTCAAAACATTGTTAAACACCAGGATGAGGAGGCTATTGATAAAGATAGGCGGAACCTGGGCATTTTTACTATTCAAAAAATTGGCCCCAAGTACTATATAACCACCGGAAACCGGCTTCATACACAAAGCGTGAAGTCGCTCGAGAAAAAATTGACCAAGATAAACAGCTTGGAACCAACGGAATTGAAACAGTATTACTTGACCATGCTGAAAGAAGGCCAAATATCCGAGAAAGGTGGGGCCGGACTGGGGTTAATTGATATAGCCAAGAAATCAGGAAACAAGCTGGCTTATGATTTTAACGAGATCGATGAAGCTTGTTCCTATTTTTACTTGCAAACCTCTATCAATAGCCAGGCACCAGTGAACGGTGACCAGTTTGAAGTGAAAAACGATTCCCTGCCCCATGTTAAATCGATCCATGAAGTATTGAATAACCAAAACATTAAATTAATTTTCAAGGGCAGCATTAACCAAGATACCTTGTTAAGCCTTTTGGCTGTTATTCAAGGGCAACTCGGGGCCACGGTCGGGCAAAAGCGGATTGTCAGTATTATCATCGAGATGATCCAGAATATCGTGAAGCATGGCTACCGGCAATTTGAAGATAATGCTGACAACTCGGGTATTTTTATTATCCGCGAAAAAGAAAATGAAGAATTTTGCATTGTCACGGGGAATTATATCGAGAATTGTTTCGTGGACACACTTAAAAACCAGGTGTTAACTATTAACGAAATGTCCCATCCCGATTTGAAGGCCAAGTACAATAAGGCCTTGTTTAGCCAGGATAACAAATTTAAATCCAATGCCGGCCTGGGGTTGATGAAGTTGAAACTCAAGAGTAAATCCAAAATTGGTTTTGATTTAAATAAAATTAACGAGAATTTTTCTTTTCTTACTTTCCAGGTAAATATCTAACTTTATTATTCGTGAAAAAATAGACTGCCCATTGAACGAATGGTTGGAATTACTTGTTTAATTAAGCAAAGAAAAACATGAGAGACATGGTACATAAAAATATATCTGTTCGCGGGCGTGTACAAGGTGTTGGTTTTCGCTTCTCTGCCCGGGAGCAGGCCCGGCAACTGAGTATTAAAGGGCACGTGAAGAATAAAGCAGATGGTACGGTGTACATTGAAGCCGAGGGGGAACCCGAAAAGGTGAACCAGTACGTGCGGTGGTGCAAGCAAGGCCCTCCCCATGCCCAGGTGGAAGATATTGAAGTGGAAGAAGGGGAAATGAAAAACTATTCTGCTTTTGGCGTGGGGCACTAGTACAACCTGCTGAACAATTGGGCATGTTGGTCTTTTTTTATTTATACTTGATTAGGGGTTGGGCAATTTTGTAGCTTGCCCTTTTTTTCTATTGTCTCACTTATGATTTTTTTATCCAAGCATTTATTGTATCGCTACTAATCTTTCTTATTTATAGAAGATTATCATTATATGATGTTTAGTTGCCATAAATACTTTCAGGTGAGCGAAGCTTACCCGAAAAACTCCTCCCGGAAATTTACCAGGTACAATTTTTCCACGGGGCGGGTAAAGGCCGTATAAAGCCATCGTAGGTACGAGGTGGTAAGCATGTCTTCCCGCAAGAAGCCCTGGTCGATGAAGGCGGCTTTCCATTGCCCGCCCTGTGCTTTGTGGCAAGTCACGGCGTAGGCGAATTTTACCTGCAAGGCGTTGAAATAGGGGTTTTTTTTGATTTTCTCGTATTTTTTCTTCCGAGAGGTTATTTCCGGGTAGTCTTCGGCAACGGCATGATAAAATTCCCTGTTCTTGTCAGAAGGCAGGGCCGCCGACCCGATCATCAGGGTGTCCAACATGATCTTGGCATCGATTTCCATCTTGTTGTAATCCGGGAAGGCGAGGGTCACGTCGGCAAAACGAAAGCCATACAGCTCCCGGTATTTTTTTACTCTTAAGATTTCGGCAATGTCGCCGTTCGCGATAAAATCGAGCCCTTCCTTTGGGGCAGTGTAAAAATAATTGTTTTTTACCACCATTAGCAGGTCGCCTGGGGCAATTTCTTCTTCCCTGAACAAAATTTGATTTCGTATGCCCTGGTTGTACATGTTGGCCCGTTTATTGGACCGGGTAATGATAATAGTTTCGTTCAGGCCATACCGTGAATAGGCAGAGGAAATTTCTTCAATTAAATCTTCCCCCATTACCTTTTGAATATCCGGGAAGCCCGGGGCTAGGCGCGGGTAGCCTTCATCGCCAGCGGCCAGTTGTTTTCGTAGCAAGGTGGCGTTGTACAAGATGCCCGAGTCCATTTGCTGCCTTACCACCTCGGTTAGCTCGTGATGGATTACTTGTAGCCCGTAGGCTTCTAAGTTTTTTTTGTCGAGTGCCGGGCTGATATCAAGTCCAACGGGGGGCAATTGGGAGGTATCGCCCGTGAGGATTAGTTTACAGCGGTTATCGTTATACACGTATTCCAATAAATCGTCTAGCAAGCGCCCTGAACCAAACACGCTGGCATCAAGCGTGGAATTGTGTATCATGGAAGCCTCGTCAACAATAAAAAAAGTGTCGCGGTGCAGGTTGCGGTCCAGGGTAAAAGCCCCGAAACCATCCGTGGAGGCTTTTTGCCGGTATATTTTTTTATGAATGGTATAAGCTGGCACACCTGCATACTGTGAAAAAACCTTGGCGGCACGGCCCGTGGGTGCCAGTAACACGAACTTAATTTTACACTCTATGAATGTTTTTACCATGGCTGCCATCACCGAGGTTTTCCCGGTCCCGGCGTAGCCTTTTACCAGTACCAATTGATCGGTCTCCCTGCTTATCGCGAACCTGGATAATTTTTGCACCATACTGCCTTGATCCGGGGTAGGTGGGTAGCCAAGGTGTGTTTTGATTTTATCTTCCAGGTGTTGCTCTATCATATGCCCAAGTTGTTTTTCAAGCTTTTATATATGCCAATTCTTTTACGAGGACCAAGGTCCAGGCAATTATTTAAGCAAGAAATTTCTATGCAAAATACGCGATTTATAAAAAATAATTTCATGGCTGTTTCGTTTCTTTTTATAAATTTGCAGGCAAACTTAATCTAAAATATAAAAAATGAAAAAAGTTATTCAGCTCGTATTACTTGTAGCCATCATTTTATTAGGATATTTACTCTTTGAAAGCATTTTGAACCCCATTCATTTTCAAAAAGAAAAAAAGAAGCGCTACAATGCCACGATTGAGCGGTTGAAAGATATTCGCACGGCACAATTGGCTTATAAATCAGAACATGGCGAATTTGTCGGGGAATTTGACAAATTGATCAATTTCCTGAAACAAGATTCGTTTTCCGTGGTGAAAGCCATTGGTTTTGTGCCTGATTCCTTAACCGAAGCACAAGCTCTTCAAAAAGGCCTGGTTTCCCGGGATACTATCAAGGTAAGCGTGAAAGATTCACTTTTTAGCGAGAATTATCACCTTGACAGTTTATCTTATGTCCCTTTTCGTGATACAGCGAAAATCAAACTCGGGGCTGGCTTACTGAAAACTGGTTCTGGTGTAGAAGTCCAGGTTTTTGAAGCCAAGGTGCACAACAACGTTTTGTTGGAAGGCCTGGACAAGCAGCTTGTCATCAACTTGAACGATGAAAAGGAAAAAGTAGGAAAATATCCCGGCCTCAAAGTTGGTTCGCTCACGGAAGCTACCAACAACGCGGGCAACTGGGAATAATACCGGTTTACATCATGGCCGATCCAATCACATTATTTGACGAAACACTCGATATTCATTTTTCGGGGCAATATCATGTATCCATCCAGCTTAGCCTGGATGGATTTTCTTTTTGTGTTTTGAACACTACCACGGACAAGTATATTGGTTACCGGCATTACACGATACAGCCAAACATGTTGCCTGATAAATACCTTGAACGGGTTGAAGAAATCCTGGAAAAGGATGATTTTTTGCAACACCCGTTCAAGTCCGTGTATGCCCTATTCGTGAACCGGAAAGTTAGCCTGGTCCCGGCTGATTTTTTTCAAGCCCAAAAAATCCGGGATTTTTACGAGGAAAACCATCGGCTTGAACCCCTGGACGAATTGCACTACCGAACCATTGGGGCTTCTAGTATCATGAGTATTTTTGCTATTGACAACCAGGTGGCCAACTTGCTGATCAAGTACCTGAAAAGAGTACGTTTTTACCACCAGGCATTGCCCGGGATTGAAAATGGCCTGGCGGCATCAAAAAATACCTCTAAAGATTTGCTGTTGGTGGATGTGCATTACCGGTTTTTTGACCTTGCATGGTTTCAGCAAGGCAGGCTGAAAATATACAATTCATTTTACTTTAAAGAATTAGAAGATATTCTTTATTATTGCCTACAGCTTGTTCAAGAAAATAAGCTGGATACAGGGAAAACTATACTGAATGTTTCAGGGGCCGTGGAACAAGGAAAATTTGAAAAGCTTTTTAGCCCCTACTTGAAAGATATCGAGTTTAAGCAGGGCTGTCCCAGATTCGTGTATAGTTATCGTTTGAAAGAAATTCCTGCCCATCAGCTCGCCAATCTTTATACCTTGTATTCTTGCGGATCATAGCTGGAAAATACCGGGGCCGCCCCATTCGGCCACCCAAGCAACTGGAAGCCCGTCCTACCACCGACCTGGCCCGTGAAAGCTTGTTTAACATCCTGAACAACTCTATAGATTTCGAAAATACCCGTTTTCTTGACTTGTTCGCCGGCACCGGGGCAATCAGTTTCGAGATGGCTTCGCGGGGTTGTGCCCATATCACGGCCGTGGAAAAGAATTTTAAGCAAGCCCGCTTTATCGAGAAAGTATCCCGTGAGTTGGACATGCAAGGTTTCCAGGTGGTAAAGGCAGATGTTTTTAATTTTATGGAAAAAAGGCCGGGAAAATATGGCCTGGTTTTCGCAGATCCTCCTTACTCCCTTGAAAACCTGGACGAAATTCCTGATATTATTTTAGAACAGGAATTACTGGATGATGATGGTTTGTTTATCCTCGAGCATGGAAAAACAAACCAGTTTGCCCGTCACCCCTACTTCGTGATGCTAAAACGCTACGGTAGCGTGCATTTTAGTTTTTTTAGGAAAAAAAAAGAATAAGGGACAAAAAATTTTTTGCAGGAATTTTGGTGAGAATAAAAATAAAACTATTTTTGCATCGCCTTAGCGGGAAAAAGGCAAAGGTTCTTGAAAAAGCGGGGAATTGACAAGGAAAAAGACATCAAAAACATGGCTGTTACGAAAAAAGTCTTATCTTCGCACACCCATTGAAAAAATGGTCTGGTAGTTCAGTTTGGTTAGAATGCCGGCCTGTCACGCCGGAGGT
>CAZKIR010000012.1:7452-21826 GCA_964552835.1 uncultured Bacteroidales bacterium | reverse complement strand
CACTACGTTGGGCCATATCCACCAAGCCTCGCGCGTGTGCCATATTATATTCATAAATAAAATCACTATCGTCCCATGGATCCCGCCATCCCCCGTTGGTATGGATAACGGCCTGAAGATCGATAATCCCGGCTTGTGCCATCAAAAAGGCAATCTCTGCCGAGTAAACATCTTCATAACTATCATTATCATGAATAAATGGATATGAATTGTCAATTGGCAAGTTAACCTGGCCGTGCAAACCTATTGTCAGGCCAAATAGCAAGGCCCCTATTAGAATTTTATGCATCCGTTTTCTCATAATTATTTTTTTTAAATTATTATTTTCACCTTAATTTCATTATGGCTTGGGGTAAATGGTACAATATTACCTTCTATTTCTGTCCCATTTACATGAACCCGGGGCTTTCCCTTTTCGCCATTCATGTTTTTTACTTGT
Source organism: uncultured Bacteroidales bacterium (assembly GCA_964552835.1). GTDB lineage: Bacteria > Bacteroidota > Bacteroidia > Bacteroidales > CAYFUP01 > CAZKIR01. The sequence continues at coordinate 21,387 of CAZKIR010000012.1, read as the reverse complement.
ATCCTATAGCGGTTGCCCCTGAAAGCTCTTTCAACTTCTATGTTGTCCCATTCATCGGGCAGGACGGGATCAATAACTAATCCCTTCCACGTGGGGCGTATGCCCAGGATATATTGGCTAAAAGCAACATGCATCCAAGCGGCCGTGCCGGTAAGCCAGGAAACATTGGCAAGGCCGAACTTATCAGACTCGGGACCAAAAATATTTGAAACATACACGTATGGTTCAGCCTTGTACCTCCAGGCACCGGCTTTTTGCATAGCCTGGCTTGGAACCAGTTGCTTATAATACTTGAAGGCCTGATTGCCCCGCCCCAGCATACACTCGGCAATAATAGCCCAGGTATTCGCGTGGCAAAAGACCGCACCATTTTCACCCGTGCCCTTGTTATAATTTGTTAATGGTTCTTCGGGGTCAGGAAAAGTAGTTATAGAAGGATGGATCAACTTTATGCCCAGTTCCGTGTCAAGATTATCTTTCACGATATCCATTACTTGCATGCCTCGCCCACGGGTAATAAAACCCGACAACACCGCCCATGATTGGGCGTTTAACCAAATTTTTGCCTCTGGGTTGTTATTAGAGCCCAGGTACAAGCCATTGTCCATGATAGCACGCCGGAACCATTTCCCGTCCCAACCAATGGTATTGACCAGTTCCCTTTGTTTTTTCCAAATTTCCATAAAGCGTGTTTCGTCTTGCTCTTCTCCAAGCAAACGGGCCAACTCGGCCAACTTGGGCAAAACCCAACCCAACTGCATGGCTACCCAAAAACTTTCTCCTTTTCCTTCACGGCAAACCCTGAACATTTGATCGTTCCAATCTGAATGCAACATGAGCGGTAGGCCGTTATTGCCCAGGTTTTTCATTGCAAAATTCACGGATCGCTTTAAATGCTCGTACACGCTGGCCTCTTCCCCATCATAAAAGGGGACTTTTTCCTTTAAGAAATCAATAATGCCTTCTTCCATCACGATGTTCCATATCGCCATAACGGGCCACAAATGATTATCAGAGTGCAGGCGGTTCACGGGTTCATATCCCTCGTTGGGGAAAAAATAGTGGTTCACGTGGCCGTCCTGGTATTGCTGTCCTAGTAACAGCCGGGTTTTTTCCTTGCTCCCTTTCAGATCGTACGGTACTTGCGCGAGGATATCCTGTGCAGTGTCGCGAAATCCAACGCCCCTGAAGGTGCCCGTGGCATAAAAAGATATGTTTCTCGAAAACAAGAAATTTCTTTGTGCCTGGTATGGGTTCCAGGTATTTACCTGTCTTTCCACTTGTTTATCGGGCAATTGACATAAAAATTTAGAAAAATAACCGTCCCAACCTTTTTTCAGGTTTGATAATGATTGTTCCACGAAACCCTCCCCTCGCAGGGTTTTTAAATCCTTCTCGATTCCGCCTTCATCAGGTGCCGTGCCGAGGAAAACATGGATTTCTTGTTCCTCACCAGGGGCAAGTTTAACTTCAAATTGTAAAGCACCACATGGATCGCCCCCGTACAAGGTAGAACCAGTACAATTGCCCGAATCCAGCACGTTAGGGTTTGATTCGGAACGATAGGTACCAATAAACTCATCACGATCACCGTCATATCCTTTCAATGGAAAATCAGCGGCAAAATAAACCAAGGGGGTTTCGTTTGGCCTTGGCTGGTTTTCAACTCCGTATTTAAACACCAGGGCACCATCTTTCTCTATAAAATAAACCGACATCTGGTGTTTCATGTAACATGCCCAGGATACTTCGCGCAAATATTCCATCATGCCAAATTCAACAAAAGAAAACAAGTCGAGTTCTTTTTGCTGTTGGCTATTATTCGTTAGGCGTAGCTTCCACACCAGGGCATCGGGGGCTTCCCCCACGAAATAGGTCAAATCAGCTTTTAATTTATCTTTTTCGGCCAGGAACCGCGTATAGCCCATGCCATGACGTGCCTGCCAGGTATCTGGTTTTTCCAGGGCAGGTTCGGCAGTGGGGCACCAGTATTTTCCGCTTGCCTTGTCGCGCAAGTAACAATAAAACCCGCTCCGGTCCGTGGGCAAATGAAAAAAACGGTACCGGTTGATCCGCCATATTTGTGGCGATTTGTAAAAAGCCACCCCTCCCCCTGCTTGTGATATCATGGTGTGAAACGTGCCATTTGACAAGTAATTCATCCACGGGCTCGGGGTATCGTACCTTTTAATTAAAACCTCTCGTTTCTCATCTTCAAAAGCGTAATACGCTTCAGGATTATTTCTATCGAATTCTATCATTTTCATTTGTTTTTCTACACTTTATACCGCTAACCTGGGATTATTATCAACATCTTCGCCCAGCTTTTCAGTTGCCCGTTTATCTATTTCTTGTTCCCGGTGCCCGTCAATCCTTATTTTAGTAAGCTTGTTTATAAGGTATGCCGAAAAAATCTGGATTAATGCCAATATGATAAAAGTATAGCGTAAGGCATCTATATCCGATATATATTTGGTAAGCAACAAGAAAACAACACCGCCAAAAATACGCCCGCCGTTCATGAAGTACTCGTTGTCCATGATATACGCGTAGCTGTCCCGGTTTTCTTGTACCGTTGCCTTGCCAACACTTGATAAATACGTGGCCCGGAACGAACTATGCACCATTGGATCAGCTACCACCTGGCTAATTTTCATAATGATAACCCCCAGGAAAGAGATCGTGACAAAATTTAATACTTGCTGGGTATTGGTAATGGTAAACGCGATGGTGATCCCACCTATGATCAAGGATATAGCACCTGCCAGCATTATCTTGCCCCGATGCTCGGGCTTGGAAACACGGCCTACCACGTAAATGGCAATAACTGAAACAATGGCCGTGAAGAACTCGATCTTGCCCAATACCGTTTCGTCGCCCGCCACGTTCAAGATAAGAAGGGTCATCAATACCATAAAACCACTTTCTACCATGCCCACGCAAAAAGTTAATATCCTTTGGTTTTTCCAAACATTGGCGAACTTGAAATACAAGAATTTTTTTACCTCCGGGCTTTTAAACCGGCTCTTTAAAATAATGATCGCGGCCACGATGTTGGTGGCCACCACCACGATGGAGGTATACTTGTAGGCCGTGATTTTATAAGCATGATCCGCGTTGTGCCCCAGGATGAAAGTACCAAAAAGGAGCGGGATAAGGGCATTGCAAAAAATAATAATAAACTGTTCGATGCTGGCAAAGAAATTACGGTTTTCTTCACGCGTAACCAGATATGATAAAAAATTACGGCAGGCCCAATACACGCCATTTCCAGTTCCCACCAACACGCCATAAAAAATCACGTACAAGCCCAGTTCCTGCTTATTGTACATTAAAAAACACAAGGGCAAAACGCTTAACAAAATCCCTGCCGTAAAAACATGCCGTATATCCACTTTTTTTTGCAATAACAGCCCTGTTATCAAATACCCGATAACCAACCCAATAAAAAAACCCCAGTTGTACACGATGGTAAGCGTGTTATTGCCCCCGGTGGCCCGCATGATAAAGGCCGATCCAAAAATAATAATGAACGGAAAGGCAATGGCATAAATCACGTTGACCACGATCAGTTTCTTGGCATCTGGTTCAAAGACATCAAAAGACTTGGCTTCTTTTTTTATAAAATCTAATAGCATTTTTTTATCTTGTTAATATGTTTTTATTCGCCTCAACATACCCCAGCAAAAAAACCAAGGGGGCATTCCAGTTTATGCACGTCTCGTTAGAGGCAAAACTTTCTCTTGTATCAAGGTAAGCCGTGGCCGTCCCCCCCGAGGGGTACTCAAGCCCGGCAGCTTGCTTTATCCAGGCCGAATCTTGCTTGTCGGCATTGGGGCCGCCCACGATGAAACCCGGGATAGGCTTTTCTATCTCATCCGCTATCATTACCCTATGGTGGGGAGCAATAGGGAATAAACTGCCATATCCCGTGACAAAACTATACGATGTGGCATTTTTGCCAAATACATAATCCAAAGCCTCCACGGCTATTTCAAGATATTTTTTATCATTCGTGATATGATGGGCCTGGGCGAAGACAATGCCCGCGTTCAGCACATCGCTGTTCGAGCCCCAGGCAAACCTTGATATTGGAATACTATAAGGGTTTTGTTTAGCTTTCCTGGCAAGATAATCGGCCAACTCCAGCAAAGAACCGTTAATAATAGCTTTTTCCTTTTCAGGCAATGGGCTGCTACTGCCACGGAGGGAATAATACCCAATGTTGTCCACGTAATTTCTCCAGCTCTCCTCGGGCCGAAAAGAAACCCCGTCAAGTTGGCCCTTTATTTGATTATAAAAATTTTCTTTGCCGGTAGAAACGTATAATTCAGCCGCTGCCCAGAAAAATTCTTCTTGCAAAATGGTATCCCCGTATTCGCCCGTGTGGATATCCGCTGGGTTTTTAAAATATTTACAAGGGTTTTGCCTGGCCCATTTCCAAGCGGCTTGGGAAGCTCGAAGGCATTTATTCGAAAAGTGCCTGTTCACGTCCCCGTATAATCGGGCGAACATGGCCAGTGTGGCAGCAAAATCAAGGCTCGCGGCCGTGGATTTACCGATTATTAACCGCTCGCGATCCGACTCATGGGGCATTACATATGGATCATGGTGAGCACAGGTGAGCTTGGCAAACACCCCTCCATCTTTATCTTGCATGGTCAATAACCAATCTACCTCGTATTTTACTTCATCCAGTAAATCGTTCACCTGATTGCCGCTTTCAGGAATTTTCAAGCTTCCGTCAGGGAAATGGCCAGGGGCGAACTCGAGCAAACTAAGCATGGTGCCTATTGTTATCCCGGCGTTAACGGTATATTTCCCGTAATCACCGGCATCATACCAGCCACCAGGCGAGGATAACAATGCATTTTCTTTTCCCGTTGAAGGGTGAAGGGTGCATGCCGTATCAGGATGACCAGCTTGCCGGGAAAAAAGGCCGGCATACTCCCCCAATAAAGGAACAGAAACCCTTTGATAATAATAAGACTTGAGCGAGGCCACTAAAACCTCCTCATATATCCCTTTCCCGATAGAAAAGGGAAAGGAGTGGCCAAGGCCTTCTATCCATACACGGTATAAACCAGGGCGGCTAAACCTGCTAAAATCGCCAGTTTTCACGTGCCTGCCAGAAAACTCTTCATATTTTTCACGGGATAAAGCACCCTGGTATACGTTTATGCCTTTCATATTTTCTATTAAAAAACTATCACTCTTCGCGGATGTTACCACAAAACTTTTCCGGGCAGCAGGGAAATAACCAAGCTGGTTCAAACAAATGTTTTTATTCCCATCTCCATGCCGTGAACATGATAATACGGACAAAATTATAGCAAAAAATACACTATATATCCTACCTGATTTCATACCCTTTATTTTTTTCTTTTCAACTTATTTCCAAGACACTGAAGGAGGTGCTAGCGGGTTGTCCGCGGGCACTTTTACTCCCGGTGGCAAGGCTTTTTTCCACCCGGCTTTTAACTGTTTTGAAAGTTGTTGCACGAGTTCCTGGTTTTCTTCCTTGTAAACGAGGTTTGCCCCTTCACAATCTTGTTCCTTATGATCGTACAATTCGCGGCTATCTATCTCGCCGGTTTTCATGTCCCGCCATTCCACGTAACGATATCGCGGTGTTCGGATAGCATATCCTTCCAGGTTGAGGTATCCCCGGGGGTATTGGCTAAATGCTGCTGCCTTCCATTCCCTTCCAGGTTCTTCTATCAAAGGCAGCACACTGATCCCTTCCAGGTAGCTTGGCTTAGGCATACCGCTTAAATCAAGCAAGGTGGGATACACGTCAACCAATTCTACCAAGGCGTTGGTTTTCAAGTTTCTATTTTTCATGCCTGGCGCTTTCAGGATAAAGGGTGATTCGGTAGCCACTTCAAAATTACTGTGCTTCGCCCAGTTATTCTGTTCGCCGAGATGAAACCCGTGATCACCTATCAAAAGGATAGCCGTGTTGTCGTATTGCCCGCTTTCTTTCAATTCTTGAACAATCTTACCTACCTGGGCATCAATATAACTCACACAAGCGTAATATCCATGCCTAAGGGTCCTGGCCACGTCATTGGGCACGGGTTCACCATCCTTGTTAAAATGGCCCTTGTAGCTATGTAACTCGTAATGAGGTACCGAGTATCCTGCCACGTTATCAGGATGATCCGGGCAAGAAGCAAGGGGGATAGAATCACGGTGGTATAAATCCCAGTATTTTTTAGGGGCGGCAAATGGAAGGTGTGGCTTATAAAATCCGACTGAAAAATAAAAAGGTTTTTCACTTCTTTCCAGTGAATCCAGTATTTCGACAACCCTTTCCGTCATGGCGCCGTCTTTATAGGCATTATCGGCTACTTCAGCAATTTCCCATGGCAAGGTCTTATCGCACCTGCCCCTTTTGCCCCCTTTTATAATATTTTCAGGTTTGGCATAATATTTCAAGCTATCAATCGAAACATGAGGGATAGAAATGTCTTTGCCCACGATATCGTCTGGCCCTCCATGATGTACTTTTCCTGCCGTGGCCGAAAAATAACCATGTTCGAGAAAAAACCGCTGCAATGTAGGATGTTCAGGCAAAAACTCCTCCACAAAATACTTGCTGTAAGGATAATCCACCCCGGTAACATCCGGGCGGCACCCGGTAAGGAAACTTGCCCTGGAGGCCGCACATACAGCCTGTTGCACGTAAGCTCGCGAGAACAAAATACCATCGTTTGCCAAAGCATCAATGTTGGGCGTATGAAGCCGATTATTTCCATAACAACCAAGTGCGGGGCGCAAATCATCTATCACAATCAACAATACATTTTTCTTTTCTTTTTCCTTATCAGCCAGGCAAGCAGGTAAAGTTAAACTAAGGCTTAACCCCACGAGCAATCCAGGCTTTATCCTGTCTATACTTTTGTTACCCATCTATTTATAATTTGGTTAAAGTTATCCCGTTAACTTCCGCGACCACTTTGCCGGTAGCCTTTTCAGCACGTAAAAAAATTTCTTGTTCCCCTTCCGGGATATATATTTTTCCAACAGGCAAGCTTGCCCATGGCTTCTCATAAACCCCGCCCCTTGGGGCACGATCACGATCCTCGTATGGCAAGGGGTCAAAGCCTTCCTGAATTTTCGTTTTTATCGTGTCTTCCTTATGGTAAACCATTATCAAGGAACCGGTTTCATCAGCAGGGCAAGTATATTCCATAACAACCGAATAAAACCCGGGAGAACTATTATCAATTTTCCACCATATCAATTCTTCTTCGCCGGTCCAATTAACAAGCCAATCGTGGGTATACCCTTTACCCTTGAAAGAGACCCCCTCTGAAAAGCCAGACATGGTGGCCGGTAATGAAACACGGCGTGCTTCTTTGTATCCAAGGGGGATATAATATTCTTCCAAAACACCCTGGCTCGCGTCATGATACCATTCAAGGTATACTTGCTTCATGCTATCGGTAAAATGGGGGTCAAGCATGGCCAGATCTTTCTTTTGCCCGGGATCTTTCATGATATCATACAAACGCGGTCCATCTAAATCATGCACGTAGCAATATTGTTGGTTTCGAAATGAACCAGGGGCGGGACCGAGTTGCTTGTAAAACACGTGTGTAAAAATTTCCCGGTCAGGCCATTGAACCTTTTCATCCTGTAAAAGGGGAGCCAGGCTACGCCCGTCAATTTGTATATCACCCGGCATTTCTAGCCCGCATAGTTCCATCATGGTAGGAAAAAAATCAATATGTGCCCCCGTCTTGTTGACAATTTCCCTGGGGGCAAAACGGTTTGGCGCATACACGTAAAAGGGCACCCTGACACCTCCTTCGTCTTGCTGGCCCTTATATCCTTTCATGCCCCCGTTATAGCGATATTTCCCGTTGGGGCCATTATCACCCGAGAAAACCAGTATAGTATTTTTTTCCAAGTTTTCTTCTTTTAAAACATTCAATATTCTCCCCAGGTTCTCATCCAGGTTCTCGCACATCCCGTAAACGCTAGCCGTGGCATTGTCAAATCCCATTGCTTTATACTTGTCATAATAATTATCCGGAACCTGAAACGGGGCATGTGGCACATTATAAGGTATATAACAAAAGAATGGTTTGTTCCTGTTTTGGCGAATAAAAGCAAGGCTTGAATCAGTTAAAATATCCGTTATATAACCCTTTGTCGCCACTTCTTTTCCATTTACCTTCAGGCGTGAGTTGAAAAAACTCCCGATATGACCAGCACTAAATCCAAAAAATTGATCAAAGCCTTGCCCGTTGGGATCATGGGGGTAATGTTCGCCATTGTGCCACTTGCCATAACAGGCGGTTGCATACCCTGCTTCTTTCAATGCTTCCGCGATGGTCACTTCTTCAGCCCGCATAACTTCCCTGCCTCCTGAAACATGGCTAACACCAGTTTTCAAATGGTACCTCCCGGTTAAAAAACTGGCGCGGGTAGGAGCGCTGAGCGGGCTCACGTAAAACCGGCCAAAGTTCACACTGTTCCTGGCAAGATAGTCCATCACGGGGGTCTCGAGGTACTGGTTCCCGTTATAATGCACGTCACCCCAGCCTTGATCGTCAGTAAGAATGAAGATAATATTGGGCCGTACTTCTTCTCCGGCTACCTGGGATTGCTGACAACCACTTGCCAACATCCCTGAAAACCCTATCAACAATGTTCCCACACGATTAGTATTACCAAGCATTTTTACCCTGTTTAGTTTTTGTAAGTGTCAATTAAAGAACTTATTTCCATTTTGCCTTCAATATTTTCGATTCCTTCACCTGTCTTGAAAAGGATTTTCTTAGCCTCGCCAGGGATCAAATCAAAATAATTATCTGAAAATCGCCCGACGGGTGATTCAATGGACAAGAATACAAATTTTGCAAGGGTTTTTGAAGATAACAGGATTTCATACCCTGCTGGTACTTTCTTGTAAGATGCCTGTATTTCAGGATTTTCTAAAGCTAAATCTTTTGCCGGTTTAAAATATTGAAAATTTTCTGAAAGCAATTCTTCACCCTGGTATGCCCTTGCCCTTAACAAGATTTTATCCAGCTCGTATTGGTTGGCATGATCACCCGTGTCTATTTGAAAAAAAACTTTACTTGAATTGGGGGCCAAAGTAATGGCCTGATCGTGATGCCAAAGGTCCTTGCCTTGAAAATCGATTATATCCAGCATCAAATCCACTTCTTTTTCCTGGTTATAATCGTTCACCAGGTAAATCTTTAATATGCCCTTATCTATCATAGGGGAAACAAATACCGGGGCGAATGATTTCTTTAACATGTACAACACGGCTTTCCATCTACCGTAATAGTCTATGGCCGAGCCGCAACTAACCGGCCAGCATTCATTCATCATCCAGAACAAGGTGCCCATGTTATGGGGTTTGCTGCGGCGGTGCGCGTCCACGGCCGTTTTTATCACCATGCGCTGGATAAGCTGGCTCACGTATAGTTTTGATTGAAAATCTTTTGGATTGTTAAAATTCCGTGTCAGGTAATTGCTACTGCCTTTTTTCTTGTAGTGCTTCTTTTCAAACTGCACGGGTTTCGCGTATGATCTTACGCTTCCGCTCCAATCCCTGGGAAGGGTAAACTGCTTGACCGAGTTGAACTCGGGGGCGCCGCCTTTCCCGTACTCGCTCATGAACCTTCCTATTTTCTCTTGGTATATGGTTACGGGTTCTTTCTCGTTCCGGTTTTTCCAGTAATGATAATCACCCGAGGTAAAATTTTGTGGCACTCTAATATCCGAGGCGGGCGAAGAAGGCCAATAATCTCTAGTAGTATCAAGATCGGCCAAGACTGACGGGATAATATCATGAAAAACAGCCAGGTAATCATGCCAAATCTTGGCAGAATCCTTTTTAGACCAGTTATACTTGCTGTCTGGATGGTGCCATCCCCAGTGGTGCCAGGCTTGCAACATTTCATTATTGCCACACCAAAGGCCAATGGAGGGATGGTTTCGTAAACGTTTCACGTTATCGATAAATTCTTCCCGCACGTTATTAAAAAATGCCCCGCCCCCGGGATACATGTTACAAGCAAACATGAAATCCTGCCATACAAGGATCCCGTAACGATCACACAAATCATAAAAAATATTGTTCTCGTAAATAGCACCGCCCCAAACCCTGAGCATGTTCATATTAGCTTCGGCAGCCGAAGCTATCACGTTCTCGTATTTTTCGGGGGGTACCCGGGTCACGAAAATGTCATTAGGAATATAATTCGCCCCTTTTATATAAACAGGTTCCCCGTTCAATTCAAAATAAAACCCCTGGCCGATGCTATCTAATGGCCTCCTTAGTTTAATGGTACGTATCCCGAAACTTGTCTTTTTTGCATCAGCCAATTCCTCTTCAAGGATCACGTTTGCCTCTAATTGATAAAGATGAGGTTCGCCCAGATCGTGCGTCCACCATAGCTTAGGATTCTCGACGGTAAAATCAAAACGGGCAATATTTTTGCCTTCTTCCAGCGTAACCCCCTGTTGTTTATAAATGGTGTTGTTATTAGCATTTTTTATGTTTATTGTAGCTTTTCCAGTGGTAGATGAAATTAATTCTACTTCTGCTAAAATTTTGGCCTCATCTTCGTTATAGGATTTTGTCGCGTAAAAAACATTTTCAATTTTTACTTTATCCCAGGCTTGCAAATAAACTGGCCGCCATATTCCCGAGGTAACAAACCGTGGCCCCCAATCCCAACCATAATGGTAGTGAGCCTTGCGGGTAAAGACACTTAATTTCTTATGCCCAACCCCACCAATTTCACTGTGGTCATTAATGGCCGGTAAAAGATACGGTAGGCTGTCAAACAAAGGAGTGGCTACCTTGATAGGGGAATGAAAGAAAACCTTTAATTGGTTTTCACCTAATTGAATAAAAGGTTTGCAATTTATTTTCCATTCCCGGTGCATGTTGTTCGCGGAAAGCAGCAAAGTATCGTTCAGGTACACATCGGCATAGGTGTCGAGCCCTTCAAAAAACAAGCGGATGTTTTCTTTATCGTATAACTTCTGGCTTACATGAAAACTTGTTTGATAAACCCAATCTTCCTTATCGATCCATTGCTGTTTCGTTTCGTTTCGCCTGAAAAAAGGTTCTTCGATAACACCCTTTTTCAATAAATCCATGTGAACAACACCTGGCACGGAAGCAGGCATCCATTTTCCTTCCCCGTCGTCAGCGTCTTTAAACTCCCAGCCATCATGAAGTTTTTTCTCGGTTATGCTTGTTTTATCTACGCTGGTACTACATGAAATCACAAGTACCATGATAAGATAAATATAAATAATATACTTAACAAATCGCATCTTAGTCCTCCTCTCGTGTCAGGGCATACTTTCCCTGCCCGGGTTTTGGTTTTCTCCGGTTTACTTTATCAAGGTGAAAAAAATTAGCCCTTCACCTCCTTATCATTAAAAAAGAAAAAATTAACCAGGGAAAAAAACCGTAAACTCCCGCTCTTTCCACCACGTGAAGGCCTTTTTCCCTGGTTTGTTACATGAAAACTATCTTTTTACCACTTTCTGAATGGTAGTGGAAACCCCATTGTTCACGTGGACCAGGTAAATACCATTCGCGCAACTACTCATGTCAAGGCTTACCTTGTTAGCCCCAGGAGCTAATTCCATGATTTTTTGGCCAATTAAATTATATACTGTCACGCTTTCTATCCCCTTGGCATTTTGAATAGTCAAGTTAGAATACACGGGGTTCGGGTAGATGTCCAAATTTTTATTGCCCGTTTCATTAATGGCAGTTTCTCCAATAATCCCGGCAGGACCAGCAATCAATTTCAAGTCACCAGAATTCGCCAGACTTTTCCAAAGGCCTTTTTCCCAGTTGTTCCAGTATTGGTCGGTTTTTACATCATCGCCCTCGTCAATATCCGCGATATCAATATCCCAGGAAATGACTTTACCAATTTCAGCTTCCCATCCTTCTTGCAGTGAATTCCATGGGAAGGCCACCTCGAAATTGTATCCCAGGCTATCGGTTACGGGTACGGCAGCCCACTTAACCAAAGAATCGGTGCCCTCTCCAGCTCCATTAGCATGGAAACTAGTGGTATCAAGCCATTCCAGTTGATATTGGGTGCCAGGCCCCCATTTAGGCCCATTCTCGGCGGGATCTTCTCCCCAACCACCGTCATTTTTCAAGTTGTCCATCGAAACATATATTTCAAGGATATCATGCGCTTCAGGCAACAGCATCATATCATCGTCCATCACGTTAACATATACAAACAAGGCTGTATCATTCCACACGGCCTGCCAAAAGCCATAGGTATCGCTTAAAGTTTTGGTGTCATCGCCGGTGGTAATGGTTTTGATCTCGTGATAAGAGGATAAAACGTTTGCCCATTCTGAAGGGTCACCATCAATTACAGGTGCGTTTTCTGCTTTTTGAATTTCTGCTGTTTTGATATCTTGGGCATACATGTTCCCAAGTAGCATAAAACAAGCCAAACTTGCAATTAGTGAATAAAACTTTTTCATAGTCGTAAAATTTAAATTTAACAATTAATATCCAGGATTTTGATCTTCTTTCAGAATTAGATTGTTCCCGTTCATTTCCTCGAGCGGGATGGGGAACAACAAGTGCTTTTTCTCGGCAGTTTTCCCGGCTGCTTGCATTTTTTCTATAAATTTTCCAGTACGGATTAAATCAAACCGTCTCTTGTTTTCACCAAAAAGTTCCCTAGCCCTCTCTTCCATGACAAAATCACGGAATGCCGCCTTGCTATTCGGGTCTGACAGCACATTTTCGGCAGGGGCCAAACCTGCTCTTTCCCTCACGGTATTTATCCCTTTCAAGGCTTCAGCCGTTGGACCATTCAGCTCGTTTTCCGCCTCCGAGTGAATAAGCAATACTTCTGCTAACCTTATCACCGGTATGGCTACGCCCGCGGTCTTCTTGGTTGGGGCTTCCGGGTCGTCATATTTCGTGATAGCCGGTAAAATATCAGCCAGGCCTGCCCCCTCGGGAGGAGCCTCGCCCCATTGGGGTATTATCCCGTCATCGGTGGTATCAGGCCAAAACTTTTGGTTCCCGTCCGAATCATAAAATACATGGTGAAAACCTTCTTTGGCCCTCGCGTCCCCATCTTCAAAAGAACCGTAAAAATCTTGACTATACCGGTAGCCACCTTCCCAGCTCGCGCCGCTGTAATAGCTGGATACCGCGTATTGTGTTGTCAAAGGGGTTCCCAGGTCATTTTGCCGAACGTGGTTCAGGCTAAATATATGCTCCTTGTGAAATTTACTTTCCTGTGAAGGTTTAAATAAATCGCCATAGCTGGAAGCCAGCTCGCCATCGGGCAAGGGATAACCACCTCTGCCATTAACCACCTCAAGGGCTTTGTCCCTTGCCAACTCCCATTTACTAGCATCGTTCAACGGTTCCCCGGCCATGGTCATGTAAGTTATGGCCAACAGGCTTTTAGCGGCTTCTATCGTAGCACGCCCCCGCTCGCTTACAGGGTACATGTCTGCTGTCCACAAGTTCTTTTCGGCAAATTTTAAATCTTCCACGATCAAATTGTACACATCGCTTACCGACGCCCTTTCGGCATGCGCGTCTTCAGCCGTTTTCACGCTTTCTTCGCGCAAGGGGATGCCCCCGTATAAACGGACCAACATAAGGTGGTTATAGGCCCTGAGAAAACGGGCTTCACCGTAAACACGGTTCTTCAGGTCCTCGTCCATGTCTATGTCCTTGATCCTTTCCAATACCGAATTGCAATTATGTACACCGGTATACCAACCAATCCAAGCCCAACGAATAGGATCGGAAGAAGCATCATATGTGCCCCTGGCCATTTCAAGATAATACTTGTTGTTTCCATCGGTGATATCACTGGCCAGCTCGGTCATCATTTGCCCCCAGTAACCTATGGTACCATATCCTATTAATGTCCTGTAACAAGC